>JAJYDZ010000332.1 GCA_021790415.1 Thermoplasmata archaeon
ACTGGGTATTTTTTCATCCTTATCAAATCCCGTAAAGTCATATCCGGATGTATTTAACCAATCAAAGATTTGAGTACCTATAAACCCCCTATGTCCTGACAAAAGTATCTTCATAGCGCTGAATTCTTCATCTCAATATTAAATCTCTTTTTTAAAAACTTTTATTTTAACCAAGTAATACTTAATAGATTTTCAGTGCTCATATCTGTGGTAATTACAGCGCATGATAGACGGCAGTATTTAATCGGTGCCGTAAAATCAGTCTTAAATCAACAAACTGACAGAAATGCGTTCGAGGTTCTGGTAGTTAAAAATTTCAAGGAAGAAGTGATAGATAATTTTCTCTCAGAAAATGGTGTGAGGCTGTTTTACACTGAACAAAAGAGCTTTGGAGCCAAGTTGGCTATCGGTATTGAGAACGCAGAGGGAGAAGCTATATCCTTTCTGGATGACGATGACGCTTTTTTTCCAATGAAATTGTCCAGAGTCGCCGAAATTTTTGCTGATAAATCTATAGTCTATATGCATAATTCTATTGTTGCTGTTAATGATACGGACAAGACCTTTTCTAAGGGTTTCTCGGAAAATATCAAATCTCAATTAATTGTGGAGACTAAAGATATGAATGCCTACGAGCGGGAACTGACTAGATTCAAGCTTGACTGGTATGTTAGTGCCATATCGTGCAGAAGATCAGTCCTACTTGAACGATTGGACGTTATTAAAACGTCAAATGCTTCTCTTGATCGCGTCCTTTTTTTTATATCGGCTTGCAATAACGGAAAACTCTTTTTTGAAAAGATTCCCTTAACATATTATCGCATACATGAAAGTACCACTGTTATATTTTCAGAATTCAAGGAATACGTACTTAACAAAGGTGATTTTTATTTTCGTAGCGAATTAGTTTTAGAGAATTTATATAAGAATCTAGATAGTCCGCATCTAAGTGAGGTTCTAGAAGCAGAACTGTTACATTCTGAGCTAATGTCATATTTTTACTCCGGCGTAAAGCACAAACGCGTATCTCTCTATGATCTCGGGTTCGCTCTAGAATTAGCTATAAAACACAAAAATTCTCCTCTTTTGTTGTGGTCCGTTCTTTCAATATTAAGAAAATACTCTTACCTGGTTCCCGTATTCTTTATCTATGTTATCTCAGTCCACCGGTCTCTCAGATATTCAAGGTGAATGTAAAATTTTATTATATACCCACTTCATACAATAGAAGTTTAAAGTGAGATTTGAGTATCAAGAATTCATAGAGGTTTTCTACATGGTGAAAATCTAATGGTTACACTAATCTATTCGCATTCCAAAACACACACTGGCACCGAGAATTATTCTATTAGACTCATAAAGGGTCTTAAAGCGATTGGAACAGATATAAAAGAAATCAGAATAGAAAAGCGAGAAATCTCTTTGTTCGGAAAACCATTGGGTGGGGCAATCTCACAATTCATTGGGACCTGGTTCAAGAATCCGGAAGATGAAGTCGTGCACTCAACATCTATAAATGTGGTTAACAGGAAAACCAATGTTGTTACAATTCATGATTTAATTCCACTACAAATGAATCTTACCTATTCTACTTCGGCTTACAGAAGATTAGGATATTTTCTGACGTTTAAGAACATACAGAAAGTCCCAAGAATAATCGTTTTTACAGATTCCCTTAAGCAGTATATTCACGAACATTTTGGAATCTCACTTGATAAAATTGATGTTGTTCCCCAATCTATCGATCACGATATTTTTTACCCGGAGAAAATAAACGTTCCGGAAAGAGGAAGCCAGAAATTGATCTCAATGGTTGGGGACTTTAACCCAAGAAAGAGATTTGATTTGTTAATTGAAGCCGTGAAGGGGATGAATGACGTAAAATTGGTTATAGCTGGACCTGTTAATGCCTGGGCCGAAAGGTATAAATCAATAGCACGAACGGCAAGTACCCTAAAAAATGTTCAAATAGCGGGCGAACTGAAACAGGCTGATCTTAGAAATCTCCTATCATCTTCTGACTTGGTTGTATATCTCTCCGAAGGTGAAGGTTTCGGCTCTATTCCCATTGAATCTATGGCTTGTGGTACTAATGTCCTTGTAAATGATCTTGACATTTTCAGAGAAACTTTAGCTGACAAAGCGTTTTACTGTAACCTTGAAATTAATTCCATTAGAAAAAACATCTACTTTGCTCTCGATCATCTTCATGGTTCATCTGATTTAATAGAGTATTCCAAGAAATATTCCATTGAAAGAATGGCAGTGGAGACAGCAAAAGTATATGGAAAAGTAAGTGTCAAAAGCAAGTTAAAAACCTGAACTTCCTGATTCACAGGGTACTGGGTGGAGTAATGCCATTGATTCAGCCGGCATCAAAGGCGCAACCTATAGCAACCGAGCTAAGACGTTTACACTTTTATTCACTGTATTTATGCGAACTTAAACAACAATAACAAACGTAAAGATATTAACCACATTATAAATAAAGATAGGCGTTGTCAGATTTATCCACGGTTGTTCACGATAACTCAAAAAAATTAGAAGAAATAATGCTGGAATTGAATATCCTGAAGACCGACAGAATTCTCTTTATTGGTTCGAAAAATCTTGCTTTGTGCCTTCAGCTTTGTAGTCAGGGATACGAAAAATTGTACTTGATTGATAATAATAGAAATGTCTACAACAATCCCTGTTACACAGATGTTCGTTATTTTTATCAAAAAGACTTTAAATTGCATTTTCCTTTTCATTTTTTCAAGGTTATTTTAGTTAGTAATCCGGATTTTGATGAGAACCTTTATAATTACACTCAGGGAAGTGGAGCAATTATAACCAGCAATTTTACCATTAATGGTAAACTTTCAGCAGAAAATGTTCCGCCCAACGCGTTGAGTCAGATTACATCAAGAATTCCTAATTTTAGTAAGGCAAATGGAAGTTTAGAAAACAGCAGTTTGCATGTATTCAAGGCAGGTAATACGGAAACTGAAGATTTGCCACCGAAAGGGCTGGATATCATATGTTACTCTGGGAGGGAAGAGGGAATATATGTACACTCTAAAATCCTCAAAGAGAGGCTGGAAACAGAGTATGGTATGACGGTGAATTTGACTGATACTGTCAACTCAGTTCAAAGTTCATTTGTAGTAGTTGAATATCATCCAGGTTACCGGCATTTTGAAAAACTCCTTGAAGACATTACATTGCTTGTGAATCGGAACACCAAAGTAATACTCGAAAACCATGGAAGTCTAAGAAAGATTTCAGATCCCCTAAAAAGATTGATTGACAGGGGCCTCATAGTCACCTATCGGT
>JAJYDZ010000333.1 GCA_021790415.1 Thermoplasmata archaeon
ACGACTTTAGAATAATGCATAGGGCGGAACTGGAATACTTAAATAGTTTTAATGATAAAATGCCAGAAAATATTAAAGACTTAAGCAATTTCAAACTGAAATTATCGTTGAGATCAAGAAATTACATGAGAAAGATATTAAAAGTAGTACCAAAAGACTACGTATTTGCAGAGGCGAATTTTATTTCTGAAAAAGTAAAAAATCTGTATAAGTTAAGCTATTTGCCTAAATATCTTCCAAATCCTTATGCCATAAGTAATACTTTTTACAATAAATCAAACACCCCAAGTATAGCATGGATAGGAAGGTTTGACCCACAGAAAAGACCAGATATAGCCTTAAAAGTGGCAACAAAATTACCAGATATAGATTTTTATTTTATCGGGAAATCGACCGAGTTCAAGCCATATAGGGATATCGAGAATAAACTTAAGGAGAAATTTTCCAGGTATGACAATATCATTTTTAAAGAATTCATTGCTGAGGAAGAGAAATTAGAAATATTGGGAAAATCATGGGTATTTTTAAATACTTCTGCAAGGGAAGGGCTCCCTGTAAGTTTTCTCGAAGCAATGAGATCCAAAACATGCATCGTTTCCTCAGTAGATCCTGATAATTACGCGACCGACTTTGGAATAAAGGTAAAAGAAAATGATTTCGCGAATGCTATTAAAAAATCGATGGAAGATGAAATATACATAAAAAAAGGAGAAAGGGGCTTCAAGCATCTAAATGAAACTCACGAGATTACAAAAGTAATGAACAGGCATTTGGATATCTATAATATTCTAATGAAATCTTAGGAGAAATCGATCCATGAAGATATTACTAAAATTCTTTTTGGCGATACTATGATCAAAATACATGAATCTTCGTGGCGCTGACTTAGCTAAAATAATTAAGCGATTGAAGCTCGCAAGTTTTCCATCTTAGATTTATTTTACTGTGATAAGACAGACCTTTTATTGACCTATCTAAGAATATTTCGGAATTGGGCGTACCTAATTATGAACCAGATATAATGTAGTCTAGTTCCATCATGGTCCTAATTAATTGAACTGACTATAGGGATAAATGATTTGTTCTCGCATATTATTTGAGGATTTCTAATAAAGTCCTCAATCTCTATAGAATTCCAACTCGCACTGGAATATTGTCACTAATCTTGCAAAATTACCCCAAATATCACATCCATTCTCAAATTTTCCCGTCATTTTTATTCGAAAATTCATGGGATATGCTATTTCCGCAGATTGTTTAAGCCATGAACATTTTATCTAAAACATACAAATATGAATTTCACCCTCGTCCTTCGTACAAGTGTTACCAATATATGAGAAAGGTGCAACATCATCCTCATAATTGCATATAAATATTTAACAATGGAACGATTTTGTGATATTTTCCCTTTCCTTCCACTGGATTCAATGAACAGTTTATGATTCTTTACGGATTGCTCCATTGTGCCATATATGCCCTTTGGAGCATGGCTGACCTAACCCTTGTCTCGGTAGACTATGATTCCACACATTGAAAGATCAATCCTTGTGCTATGTTACTTTGCTATGGTGGAGCTTAGGATTATATGAAAGGAACAGAATAATTGTAATCTATGATTGTCTGACCCTTGAAACCGAATAATGTTTGACTGTTCTTCTTAATGATTAAATCGTCCTTTGATCTTGTATTTCCCTCAGATCAAGATTCATCATTCTTCACATGGACACTCCACATTTCAGCAACCTGATATTATAAAAGTTGCATCCTATGTTGATCCATTTTTCATCTTTATGCTGATTAGGTCGAGCTTTTTCTGTAACTAATTCCATATACTCATATCACTTTCTGTTTTGCATAGTTTCATCCTGAAATCCCATATGGTCTTTGCATCAGAAAACAATCATGATGGCCCGGAAAGTTCGTGAATGATATGCGGTCATGAATTTACTTCTTAGCATGCTCATCCGAAAGGTTGTCCATGGACTTGTGCAAGTGCATCTTGGTCAATGTTATTATGGGGGTTTTGTGACCTTCTCATCAATCTGTATTGTTGTGGTATAGATTCCTTTAGAAGTGGAAGAAATATGCCCCAATGTGTCTTTTACGAATGCAAAGACTTCATTGACTAAACACTGCCTGTATTTCCCCTAATAATCTTGCCGAAGAGGACACATATAAAGTAACTTGACTAATTCATGAATAAAGTTGACTGTTGTCTAACATGTTCGGTAAGGGGTCTTTTAGAATTACTCTATGGTTTAAATAACTACTCGTAAATAATCATCTTTCATTTTTACTGTTTTTAAAAAATACTAATATCTCCTTAACGTATCGCAAAACAACCTTAACTGGATTGGTAACTATCTTAGAAACCCCTGATTCTCTGCCCTCCATAATTATTGGTATTTCTATCATTTTTGGATTGTTCGCCATTGAAATTGCATATAGAAGCGGCTTAAACATTCCCTCATACGGCGTGAGATCCGAGATAAGACTTTTCTTAATTAGAAAGTACCCGGATAAAGGATCTTTAACTCTTCTCGCTCCACTAATAAGTATTTGTGATAAAAACGTGGCACTTCGACTCACAAATCCTCTATAAGTTGACCATTTATTATATCCACCTGGCATATATCTTGAACCTATTATGATATCTGGCTCATTTTCTAATTTTTCTAAGAATTCTATAATAAAATCAACAGGGTGTTGCAGATCACAATCCAAGATCAGGATATATTCTGAACTGCAGGCACGAGAACCTATGATTTGAGCGTTTAGAGTTCCCATCCTGACATCTCTTCGAATAAGTTTAATTGGAATAGGGAAATTTTTACTTTTATCAATGATGATATCTATCGTCCCGTCCTTACTTCCGTCATCCACAATAACCAATTCTTTCACAGAATTACATTGAGTTCCCTGTATAACATTACTAACCTGGTCTAGCCATTTTCCAATACTCCCCGATTCGTTTAAGCATGCAGTAAGTATGCTTACATTTTGATTTTTGTTTATAACTTCTTCAATATATTTCTCATCCGCTACATTAATCAAAATCGTTCTCTCCTCTTAAATTTTTAGAAAATCCATTAAATCTCAAAGGGTGAATTTTAAATACTATCAATTTGACATCATCTGAATGTGAAACGAATGTAATCGTTATATAAAAATATATTATTTTCTGGATAGGCTGTTAATTACAATGGTAACATCTTTTGATTTCAATTTTTTTCAAGGACGAATATCCCACTGCTTGGTAGCTCTGCAATTATACTATAAGAACCATTGGAAAGGTCACTCATTGCAATTGTTTC
>JAJYDZ010000334.1 GCA_021790415.1 Thermoplasmata archaeon
TTTGTCACTACATTTCCTTCTTTGTCAGTGATGTACCTACTTATAGAGTTAAGACCCTTGGTTATAAAGTGACCGAAGGTGAATTCTATAGCATAGCCATCAGAAATCTGTATCAGAACCCCCGTAAACTCTGCATCAAAAATTTCTTGAACGATAACTATCCCTATCCAACTATGGGTACGGCACAACTCCTCAATATGCAGTATAGTGTCTTTAAGTGTACTTGTTTTGGGATATTCACGAACTTGATATCTTTCGCAACCGCCAATAGCAAGTTTCAAGATAGTTGAATCCTCTGAGAATTTTTGGAAATACCTTAAGATCTTCCCATCTATTCTCTTCGGATAAATTAGTACAACACTTAAGCTAGAGCAAAACTCACTTGGCGTTATGCTTGAAAGGTCAGGAATACTCGGCTGTGTAGTACACGCAAATGGAACTAAGCTGGCGGGTGAGATAATAATCCCCTCTCGCTCTGCAGTTATCCTCAGAGAGACTTTTGGTTCGTCAAAAATTTGGGGTGGAAACAACTTTTCATTCTTTGAATTAATTGGGATTACTTTGTCAAATTTTAGTTGTATTCCAGTAGCGGGTCGGACTTGTAGCAAATATAATTTCATGGTTCTTTCTTCTAGACACCATTCTATGTCTACTGGGAAACCTAGTTTTAATTCTATCTCTTTACCTATTGAACATATCTTAATTAGAGAATCGTTATCAATATCACTTGTGTGTCCATCGATCTTCAGGATTCCTTTTTCAAAGGAAACGCGAATATCTTCTCCTTCTTTTTTGCCGGAAACAAGTTCTTCGCCACTACCCCTTATTAGACTCACAATCATTTCATCTTTTAAAGCATTTAACGGATTAGAAGAAAATAGAACTCCTGAATATATTGGCTTTATCCTTCTTTGCAAAATTACTCCCATTTTCGAATTGAATCTATCTCCGTATTCCCCTAGACTCTTTATTACTTTAATAATACTTTCAATCACCTCAAATCTGGTCATTTGTCCTAGATATGTTTTAAACTGACCTGCCATGCTAGTTTGCATTGTATCCTCTATCGTTGCAGATGATCTTACTGCCAATGAATATTTTAGACCATCTCGAAATAATATGAGTGTCTTAGATGATATAGTTTCCTTGAGTTTTTCTGTTAGTTCATACTTATCTTTTTCTGCTACTGCCGAAATGAAAATTGCAGGTGGCACATTGTAACCTTCTTTTTCTAACCAAGAAAGCCAATACGCTTTCCAACCAAAAATGGTTGGGTCCACATTTTCATTTATTCTTCTCATTTTGAAATTAACAGTCATAAATTTCTTACCCTCTCTTCAAGGTTGTGATTTTTGACATAATTGTAAACAGCCTTTGGCACTAACTTATTCCATTCCCCTCCTTCCTTTATAATCCTTCTTATGGATTCGCCCGACGTAAAAAGTTCGGACCTTTTTCTTTTCCACATTACTTCAGTTTGTAGCCCGAGAGATTTAAGCAGGTTTAGCTTATATTCACCCCACTCGTCATAGATCGTTACAAAGAATACTGCACTTAATGGAACATAGAATCTCAACAACTCGGGAACATTAATCGGAAAGGGGACCACTTCAAATTCATTATGTGGTATTTGCTCGTCAATTAATGAATCTGTTAACATTGCTGCTCTTTCGTAATAGGTGAAAGGATTAGAGCTAGTTTCTGAGCGATGCGGATTGACAGATACCAATCTAGTCATAGTTGGATCAGGATTTGAAACTCCTACGTACAAGAACTCACATCTCTTTTTACCTTCTAAAAGGTATTCCATATGACCAAGATGAAGTGGTTGAAAACGCCCGTGGATTACTCCTATCTTATGCATGTTACTCATCCGGAACCTCCTACATTCAAAATTTTTGATTTACTCCAAACATTATTGAAATAGTCTAAAAATAAGTCAAATAGAGTAATTTTTTCCCCTACTCTTTCGAGAACTAAAACTGAGGAGTCCCATTCACTTCTTTTTTGTATATAATTTTCATAATCAAGTTCATGAATGGAGAACCCAATAACATTGTTGTTTAATATAAGCATTCTATACTTAGGAAGGTCATTAAATAGCCTCACTTGATAGTTGGAGTATTCTCGTATTAATTCTTCGTGTAATTTCAATGCATCTGTGCTTAACATGCCCTTCCTGCTTTTGTTAAATTCATAGAAGGCCTTTCCCTCAGTATCTAAAAGGAGGAATCTTGCACGATTAGTATCTTTGGATAAAAAGTTCTTTAGTATTTTAAGATTTTCTGGGATAAGCCACTTTGAAGCAAATATACCCATAAAGTCTATGGACTCGACACTTTTGTCCTCAAGAACAGCTTGAGGCGAAAGCGAAGAATTCCTTAAGGTGGGAGAGAATGAACTATAACCAAATTCCTTCAGTTTTTTTATAATTGTATTAGATTGAAAATCTATAGTAAATGGCTTATTACCTGAAACAGAAAACCACTTTTGTGAGTTTTTGTCAAATCCTATTTCGTAAACATCAATTGCGTCACTTAATATCCCTTTGTTCAGTTCCATTATAAATATAGAATACCCGGGCTGAGTGAAAGGATCGTTCTCTTCATCATAAACACATCTTGCAGAACTAATCAATGGATAGTTTAGATAGTAATCAGGGCCAAGGCTCTGTGCTGTGAGATCGACAGAAACTTGAAGGCGATGAACGTGACCTGTCAAAATAAGGTTGCAACGTTTCTTGAGTAAATCTTCAGTATCACTGACTATTGCTTGCGGCATCGCGTTGAAAGGATGATGAAATATGCAGATATTGAATGCTCTTTTCCTTTTAGCAACAGATGCAAATTGAGCCTCTGCAGTAGCACGTTCGATCTGAGTTCTGCCTATGTACCCATAATATTCGTTGTGAGGTGCTTTTTCATTATTCTTGGCGTACAAGTAGGAAGAGTTAAAACTTAAGAAGTTAACGGCAGTTTCTTCAATCTCACAGGTGTAGTTTGAATACAGATAATCGCTACTGTCTTGCCCTATCTCTTGTATAAAATTGTAATAATTAGTCATCGCATTTTTCAACTGCATTCTGTCTACTTCATTTTTAAACAAACTCTCTATTTTGAGTTCAGCTTCAGGAAACCCAACGACAAGATTCTCAAAATTCATCCTGTGTGATGATGAAACGCTATCTCTGTCTAAATCGTGATTTCCTGGTGACAGAATCACCTTCGCGACTCCAATTTCGTATAGCTCATCTATGAATTTTCTAACAATTTCAAATTGGTCTTTCTTGCCGCTTATCGTTATATCTCCAGAG
>JAJYDZ010000335.1 GCA_021790415.1 Thermoplasmata archaeon
GATCTGGAGCTGTCTCATCTTATTCAAACGAAGTTAGTGTTACTACTAATGCTCCCCCTATAAATGCCGTGATATCTTCATCTGTTGGTTCAATGAGTGTTGGGCAATCTGCTCAGTTTTCAACGACAGTTTCAGGAGGAATATCTCCATATAGCTACCAATGGTACGTCAATGGAAACCCAATAAGTGGCGCAAACTCTCCCACATATACATTTGACCCATCAAGTTCTGGAAGTTATTCAGTATATGTTACTGTTACAGATTCTCTTGGGACATCCAAGAATTCTAACACTGTGCCGATTTCAGTCACCAACAGTACAGCTAATAATAATAGTGCCAATAACAATGGTTCTAGTACCATTTTGGGCTCCACGATTCCAATAATCGCTGTAGTAGCTATCATTGCAATCATAGGGATAGCTGTAGCCCTTGTATTAAGGAGTAAGAGAACGAAAACATAAAATCGGAAATAAATCGAACTCAAAAGCACAGAACTAAATTACATTCCTTTTTGGATCATTGAAGCTGGTTATTTCGCTCAATGTACATATAAGAGATAAGAAACTCACCATGGACCTAAAAGCACTCGGAACTTTCATATTTTCATTCTATCCGGTAGTGATACGGATCAAATTTTGTTTCCGGTTGTTGCCCTAGAAAATCCAGAGTATTCTCTCGAACTCAAAAAAATCCTACTGTATCTAGGGCACAAAAGGCCCTTGATGTCAAACGATTTGAACGATTCGGTTAAATTCTTAAATGGTACGGTTAGCGAGAAATCGGTCCGTATGAAAGGGAGAGTTGGAGTGCAACAAGTCGTGATGAACAAATTGAAGAATTCAACAATAGGGTCTGTGTCAGCAGGAATACGAGTGGATTTGGGGATATGTTCTCCGAATACACGTCCCGATATGGGGTCTCCTTTTAAATCACAAATCTAAGCGGATTTTGATCAAGATAGGCGCCTATTCTTTGAAAGTCGTTGGAGAAGTCAGAGTTTGATAGATACTGAAGTGAAGAAATAATTATCAATTCTTTGAAAACAGCAGGTAAAGTGTGTAATCGTATTTCCGCTCAAAATCAAGGCTTTAAGGGAGGTCAGATCAGACTAAAACTCAAGATATCCTTTGTAAAATGGTAGTGTGTTAAGCAATTCGGTTTGTCTAAATGTGCCGCAAACATGTTGGAAGTACCTAGAAAACCCAAGAAATGAAATTTGGCAAAAACCTTTAGGAACAAAACTAGTTCAATAAAAAAGTTTAAAAATATTTTGCCACAGATACATCTTACGAATGAAGATAATATTATTCACTCAAATCATATAAGATAAAAGATATGACCTACAACATCAGAGAAGTCGTAGAAGAGGCAACTAAGTATTCGTTCAAGGACGTAGCAATAATGGTAACTGCAATTTACAAATGGAACGATCCTCTACCATTCTTTGCAGCACACGAATATCTAATTCAGATTCTCTCAGAAGTGTGCAAGGAGGAAAGCGATGTAAAACCTACTATTCCTGATATTGCTCAAATGATAAGGAAAACTCACTTTAATATTAACGCAAACTATAATCTGACCCGCAATCGCGAAGCTAATGTCGGTTTCGATTGGTCTGAGTTTGTTCTACAGACGGCCCAGCAATCAAGCTATGCAGTCTTCAATCCTGACTCGTCCACGCGATTAATGTTGTATCTGTATGAAAGATATCTAAAATTCGATGAACTGCTTAACGTGAAACTTGGGTTTACTATTAAAGAGTTACTCAGATTTGTCAGATATATAAGTGAACATTATCATCTAAAGTTGAGTAGTTATCTTAACTTGTTTTCGCCATACTCTAATAAAAGGGATGAGCCCTCCCGGGGCCAACTGAGTTTGCCACCATCTGATTTCGTATCGTCCCTTGAAGAAGGCGTTACCTTTGATCTGGATTCGAAAAATATTTTATCGCGACAGAATAATAGACTAATATTAAGTTTCTTGACTGGAAGTAGAGAGAAGTTTGCGATAAATAACTACTCTTTCAGAAGATGAAGCTTTCTCCCTATTGATAACAATAAAGTTGTCTTGCTAGAACCAGACCGTCTAGCAAATACTCTGTTAACGGCAATCCATTTGAGCCTACGAGAAACACTTTCTGAAGAGGAAAACGGTGAGTACTTAAGAAAATTTGGTGCTGACTTTGAGAATATCACGTCAGACATTTTCAACAAGGAACCCGGGTTCCTTGCGACTGCAAGGAAGAAATATCCTCCACAATTGGGAGACATAGATGTTGAAGTCGAAATGGGTAACGACTTGATATTAATTCAATGCAAAAGCAATGCGCTTATTAGAAAAAATATTTGGATGACCCCCCAGTCATTTCGTGATTTCTTACAAGACTCTGTGTTCGAGGGTGCTTCTCAAGCGAAGAAAACTTACTCAAATCACCCGAAAAAAGACAGGATAAAATTTACATTCATTGTGGTAGAAGCTGGTATATTTGAACTCCTTGCTCTGCAAACTCATAATGAGGAGTTAAAAGGCATACTCTCTGGATTGCCCAATCCTATCGTAATCAGCTACTTTGATCTGCAATATCTGCTGCGGTTTCTGGGAAAAACCAGTTTGTCTAATTATGTTGAATGGAGAGCAAAGTTCCTAAACTCTGTTTTGGCATTCTTGCCAGGAAATGAGTTGAGTCTACTTCGTTTTTATTTTAGGATGAAAGAAAGGGGAGAATTGGAGAAGACTTTGGTCTTTCATAGAGGCCATATTTTAACAGAATTTGGTACCCTTCCAATTAACGACTTAGCCGATATCTTGATATTAGATAAAAAATTGGAAATATTGTGAGACCGTCTTTTTTTAGACAATGGTCTACTAGTCTTACAGCTCATATAGTATGATCGTGACCTACAGGCAAATTATATAGAATCTAAGATTAGTGAGATTGTAATAATAGCAGAAGATGACAGGAGTTCGTAATTATGGAACTCTCCTTAATTCATTAAAAGTTAGTTACGAAAAGTACGCTTCTAATGCATCCTTGAACTCTTTGATAGCATGGATTCCAGCTATCGCATCGACAAGTGAATCCAACAGTGAATCTATAACATCAAGAATCTTTCTTAAGATCCTGGTCAGACCTCTCCAAAAGTTACGTCGCCTCTCTTTGAAAGATTCAAAGTTGCTCCAGAAATTCTCGAATGTTTCTTCGTCGTAAACGTATCCCAATATCCCTTCTGAATGTTCAAGACCGAATATTTCAGAATTCTTGAAACTTCGATCAAAGAGCAAAGATTTCTTTTCAAGTTCTGTAAAT
>JAJYDZ010000336.1 GCA_021790415.1 Thermoplasmata archaeon
CAGTAGTCTTGAAGAGTTTGTCATGTCAGTAACTGTTCACGCTTTCACTTATTTTATAGGCTCAACACATTCTGTTAAAAAAATACTCAAACGTTAGAGGTTCAGGAAAACGTATAACAAAACTGGAAGGAAATACATCAATATTTATTCTTTGATTAACTTTGAACTTTTACATTTATGAGGGGAATCTACAATTTAACCTCATAAGGTTTAAATTACCTTTCGATAATGACCTACAAATGGACTGGAAGGAAAGCTTAGCTATACAGTCATCCGTTCTGAATTCACTCTTGAAATCAAAAGTACTTGAGGAGGATGTGCCCCCTTTCATAAATATGAGCAAAGCCGTGAAAGGTCTACACTATTTTACAGGGATTGGAAAAAATATGTTCGTTGCAGCTAGGGTTGCTGCTACTTTTGACTCACTTGGTATACGTAGTTTATTTGTGGACCCCGTAAATTCTTTGCATGGAAGTATGGGCATATTTTCTTCCTCCGATTTACTCATAGCCATTTCGAAAAGTGGCGAAACCGAAGAACTGAATAGGTTCATTTTGTCCTTAAGGGCACTAGGTTTTTTTCAAATAGTTGCAGTTACTGCTAAAGAGAACTCAACTCTCTCAAAACTGGCGAAGATTACCCTAAACATTCCTGTTAAACAAGAGGGGGACCATCTTGGAATGGCCCCAATTTCATCTACTATGGTTTTTTCTGCTGTGTTAGATTCAGTTGCTGTTCAACTGAGTTCCGAAAGGGGATATAGCAAATCTGATTTCGTCCGAAATCACCCCGGTGGTAGTTTAGGTAAAACGGTAGTTTGAATGAGTAAAATCACAAAACTGATTATCCAAGCTGGAGGCAAAGGGTCTAGAATGGATCATTTAACGCTAAATCGACCTAAATCCTTGGTTTCGATTGGTGGTAAGCCTGTTTTGTATTCGATAATAGACGCCTTTGGAACTGATTTAGAAGCCATAATTATTTCCGACTACAAGTCCGATGTGCTCACAACATATTTGGATAATTTTCCACCTTCTTCCCCTTTCAGATTGGTCAAAGCAAATGGTTCCGGCACTTTGGGAGGCATTGGTGAAGCAATCAAAGCAACAGATGGGAATGGTTTTGCAATAGTCTGGTCAGACCTTTATTTTACATCGACAATAGGGATTGGAAAAATAAGAGAAAATACTATAGGTCTAAGCAATGAAGTCAAATGCAGGTGGAGTTTTGTCGATGGCAATTTGATAGAAGAGCCAAATACATTTCTTAACAATTTGGGGGTAGTCGGATTATTCTTTTTCCCGTTTCCAGAGGTTCTTCAAGGCATTCCTGAAAACGGAGAATTTGTCAAATTCTTGTCAGATACGAAAATCAATCTTGAACCACTAGTTATGAATGATATTAAGGAAATAGGAACATACGAAGCCTATAGAAAGGCTAGAGATTCACAATTCACTACTAGATTTTTCAACAGTATATCTATACAGAATAATGTGGTAGTTAAGAAGCCTAAAGATCCTGCCTATAGTATATTGATTGAAGATGAAATCCAATGGTACAAACACGTATCAAATTATGGCTTTAATAGCATTCCGAAGATAATATCTTACCAACCCCTTTCGATGGAGTTTATTGATGGGCCTCAACCATTTAGTCTATGCGACTATGAGAATACCATAAAAAGCGAAGTGCTAATTAAAATATGTGATAAGATAGATGAATTGCATAAAATGGGTTCTACTAATTTTGAGCACGAGGTGGTAGAAGAAGTTTATGTCAAGAAAACGTTAGATAGAATAACGCGAGTTTCCAATTTAATACCGCATAAAAATTCCGAGAGTTTTCGTGTAAATGGACATAATGTAACCAATCTCATAATATCGGAGTATCAGAGCTACATCGCAGAGATATTTGAAAAATTACTTACAAAGGGGAAGCAATTTTCTGTAATTCATGGCGATCCCACCTTTTCTAATATGATCCTTAAAGGTAAAGAACGCGAACCGGTGTTCATCGATCCTAGGGGGTACTTTGGGTCCTTGAAGATTTTCGGCGATCCATTATACGACTATGCTAAATTGTACTATTCAGCTTACGGTAATTATGATTATTTTAACCAAGGAAGATTTCAATTGAGGATTAATGGAACTGATATAGATGTGAAAATAAAAAGCGAGAGATTTGAAGACGCCTCAAAATTGATTGAAGAACGATTAGATAAGGAAATGCCATCTATTAAGGCCCTTCATGCCCTCATATGGCTTTCTTTAGCAGGATATGTGATAGACGATTATGACGCAATTTTAGCTTCTTATTTTAATGGCTTACAAATATTCCAAGAGGTTTTTGATGAATATGCTTAATCTCTCTAAATTGCCCAAAACATGGGTCATAGATCTCGATGGAACAATTTTCCCACACAATGCTTATTTGGAGGGAGAAGTGGAAACGCCTTTAGAAGGCGTAAAAAACTTTTTCAATAAAATTTCTAAGAAAGACTTCGTGATAATTCTCACCTCTAGGAAATCAAATTATAGGGTACAAACTGTAAAGAATCTACAGCTGGCTGGCATCAGATATGATCTTCTCATTATGGGTGCACCTACTGGAGAAAGGATTCTAATAAACGACTTTAAACCATCAGGGTTGATGACTGCGTATTCAGTGTGCGTAAAAAGAGATGAGGGGTTGGGCAAACTATTTTTCACAGAGAGCGAAAAGATATAGACTTTTTTTTAAATATATGGATTCCCTTTTTTAATTGAATTAATAATCTTAATGATTAGTGAAACTCAATCTTAAAAATGTTAGTGATTTTCAGTAAATCTTCTGACAAACACTAAATACCATTTTAAGAATTAGAAATTTTTTCTACGGCGGATAAAAAATCTATTTCATTATGATTTTCTAAAACGATTTGGTCTACTACTGATGGAAACATTTTTTGCACATCTGCATTTATATATATGTCATACTTTGCGCTCTTCAAAAAATCTTCTGAATATATTACAGTCAGACTTATTCCCGCTGGAAGCAGTAAATCGCACAAACCACTGCGTATCGAAATAACCCATCCTATTTCTTTTGCCAAAATTATCATTTCATCTGGAGATAAGGAAACTGGGATTGTTCCAGGTAATTCTTTTTCTTTTTTAGACACGTTTGTAAAAATAGTGTATCCTTGCTCCTTTAGTCTATTAGAAAGCAGCATCCAAAAATCATTTGGAAGTTCATTGAGGGTTTTTGCATAAGGCGCAATGATGACACCTTTGTCACCGGTAAAGTGAGCGGATTTAATAATTTTATTAA
>JAJYDZ010000337.1 GCA_021790415.1 Thermoplasmata archaeon
GGCATAATGACCAGCATTTACATCTTGTCCGAGTTTTGCATTATTTGAAATATGTGAAACAAAAAAAAGATATTTTAATTCTTCTACAGTCTCCATTTCTACTTGACTAAATTCACGAAAGTCACACTTGCCGATAGTTACTATTCCAACATCTTCAATTGCTTTCCCACCATGAATATTTGAGCAAACTAATGCTTGAACTTTTTTATACACCTCATCATCTTTAATATAATCTTTGCCTTTTAACTTGAAATTCCAAATCTTGATATCACCATCGTTAAAGAGATACTCTTCTTTCTGTTGCATATTAAGATAAGGGAAATAAACTATCTGCATAGATTCTTTTAAGATTTATTCTTAATGATTAAGCTTTTATTGCTTGGATTGATTGTCTCCTAGTTGAATAATGGGTTTATGTTCTGCCTGCTAAAAAGATAAAAATGAATAATATTACCGTAACTGTTGCGAAGTTGCAATCACTCTCCCTAATTTCTCCGTGAGCCACTTTGTTTCTCAAATCATATCCAAGGGGGTTAAAGAGAACATAATCCAGAAACCTGCAAAAATCTTCACTCCAAACCTTCATCAACTCTTTTCTCTTTAATAAATGCGAATTAAGTGTTTTTAACTGGGTAGAAATGCCACCTTCTTGATTTAACCGAAGCACATCAATCCCTGCTTTTTCTGAGAATCTTAGGAAAACATTCTCAAATTGAGGTATCAAAATATGGATTGCAGAAATGTAATCTTCTTCGAAATATCTTTTGATTCCTATTTTTACTAAAGGTAAATTAGGAGCCTCTAGAATGTTTGATTGCTGAAGATATTTCATGAGAGATTTTTCGTTTAAGTTCTTCTTTTGGTCAGTTGTCCTCATAAGCTCTCTTAAAATATTCAATAAACGAAGCTTTAAATGAACTCCGATACTCAAACCATACATTTGCATTAACCATGTATATTCTCCGTCTTCTCCACCTCTTACAAGATTCCCATCCTCATCTGTAGTATTTACAGTTACAAAGCGATATGAAATTGGCATCGTTTCCTGAGCTGATTTCTCAATCTCGGAAAACTTTGGGAAAAATCTTACTTTTGTAAGCTTGGTCAAGATTGCCTCTAAACTTGGTTCGGATAGGAAATGATTCACTTCCCTTTCCACTTCTTCCTTTGAAATTTCAGTTCTAAATTCTGCTGTTTGATACTCATCTGATGATTTTTTGTTTAATTCTTTCACCTTGTGTTTTAATTCTTGTATTTTTTGAGAGTCCTGAAGCTCGCAAGCCTTTTCAAGCGCAGACTTATATAAGAAAGCAGCCCTCAGAAGTTCCTGTTTTTCCTCCGCCTCTTTTGCCATCTCTAAATCTAAAGATAATTCTTCTTGTTTTTCCTTCTTTTTCATCTGCTTATATTTTAACCTCTTTGTCTCTTCACATAAATACTTGTATGTTATACTTATTAAGTCTAGACCAGTAAAGATTGGAATCATGTGAGTGATTGCGCCTATTTAGGGCAATCACTCGAAAAGCAGGGCGCAATCTCTGCTGGTCTAGACAACCTAGAGTGGTTGTCCTTTTTATTTATTAATTTAGGAGAAAAATTATGGATGAAAAAAGAAAACAAGAGATTGAAGACGAAGAAAAACTTAGACAAAAGATAAGAAAAAAGCAAAAGAGCAAAGAACAATTTGGCTGTCTCGCTGTGTTTATTGTTTTTATAATTATTGGTTTTATCGCAATCAGCATATGGGCAACTAGCAAAACTGCACCGACAGCAGAATTAAAGACCTTGGATGCAAGTGTCAGGATGGTGTCCGATGTTCCAGGTATAGAAATTACTAATAACGAAAATGTAAGTTGGAACGATTGCAAACTAAGTCTCAATAATGACTATGACAGGACTTCCGTCCTTAAGCTTGAACCTCATAGCCCCCTGAATAATCCATATTCTCTTTTTACAAAGGACGACGGTACAAGATTTAACATTCTTCTCACTAAGCCAAAGAGCGTATTTATCAGTTGCCAAGTGAATGGCATTGAACGAACCAGTTACTATACATTTTAAGCAACAGCATGATGTTGCTTACTCATTCTAATCTTGCTATGGTAGAATACTTAAAATGAGTATGAAAAAAGAGCCAAAAAGTCTATTAGAAAAATCAAGAAGAAAAGTCTCAGAAAACGCACAACTATTAGCGTCTAATCCTGAATTTCAGGCAGACATTATCAAGCTAAGAAGAAAGTGGAATCTTCCAGATGGGGGGTTACAGTCAGGAGAAAGAGAAAAATGGTGGAAAGAAGTCCGAGACCCATCCATCAATGCAATACGCAAAGATATAATTACTCTTATCAAAAAAAATCAATTAAACCCGAAGATAATGAGTGGTCTCATTGGTTATCTTTGGAGCAATAAAGAACAAGCGCTCATGATGACTATGCTCAGTCCGGTAGTCAAGAAGACTGTTAATGAAGATGGATTTGAAGAAATATCGGTTGTAATTGACGAAAATACAAGCCACGCTGACTATGTCGATGCCTGGAAGAGAGTGCTGGAATTCCGAGATGATTTAGTTTATAAAAAAAGAAAAAAACAACAACCTATAAAAAATCTTAAGAGAGACAGGAGAATATTTGAATTATGGGGAGAATCAAAAACCTCGAGACAAATTGCTGATACAATCTATGATGAGTTTGGAGAAGTAATAGGGTACGAGTATATTCCTATTCTTAAAAAAAGATTCCAAAACAGAACCGACACCAATCACTAGCCATTGGTGTTTAGGAGAAAAAGAGATAATACATTATCCTCGCTTTACGAGGATAATTATTATGAGTCAAGAATTAAACAATCAATTAACCAAGACCAGCGACCTGGGTTTAGCTAGTGTAATAAACATTTATAGTCCGCTTGTAAAGTTATCGAGAGCAGATATCAGACGGGTTGAATTTGTATTTCATAAGACACCTGAGATTGAAACTTTAATTCGACAATATTGGCAAAGAGCCCTCTCTATTGAACCTCAAGCTTATTTTCAATCAATGAAGACACTAAAGTCTAGAATATACGGAAATGAATAATGGAATTAACAGAGGTACAGGTGAAAAAATTCCAAACTATTTATGAAAATCACTTTGGAATCAAAATAAGCAGTCAAGAAGCTTACAAAAGTGGTATGGCACTCTTAGTCCTAATGAAAAATATTTACAAACCCATTAGCAAAGGTGAGTTGGAGAAATTAAATGAAAATGAAGATTATAGAAACAGAAACATCACCGGAAACAGCTAAAAACTATGTTCGTTTAAGAAGAGG
>JAJYDZ010000338.1 GCA_021790415.1 Thermoplasmata archaeon
TAGGGAGGGGATATTTTACAGAGCAGCAATTTCAAATCTTCCAAAATAAAGTGCTTGAAACGCTTGAAGAAAATGGTGTTAATGTTACGAAGACTTACTTCTGTCCACATAGACCTGAGGAGAATTGCAATTGCAGGAAACCTCGTTTAGAAATGATCTTTCGAGCTGCTAGTGAGCTTGGGATAGATATCAAGAAATCTGTTATCATAGGTGATAGAGATGATATAGAGGGACTAATGGGACGATCTTTGGGTATAAAATATAAAATATTGAAACGGTAAGTGCTAAGAAGAATTTAATGATCCAAAAAGAAGAATCTCCATAACTTTGGAATGAAAACCCAAGACGAAATTTTCAAATTGAAACCAGCTAGTAGTTTATGCTAATTCAAACCATTATCTTCATAGTTTTTCAAGAATATTATTGTCGAAATATAACTTTTATATTAACGGAATTAATCACTTTCATTAAGAAAACTTGGAACGTCAAAATAGACGAAGAATCAATAAAGAAGCATATTATAAAAAGGAAAACAAAGATAAATTCATTTTCCTAAAATATGGTAAATCTCAGGTAAGTAATGATGTAATATAGAATTAACGTGGACAATAAAACACTTCAAAGAATAACTTATACACAATCACATGACAAGATATTCCAGGGTTTGCCAAACCATAGGAATTGATTCAGATATGTAAGTGTGAAGTGTGAGATGCTGTCCTGAAAATGAAAATTTACTTACAGAAACCCTTACAAATCATTGGAAAAGTTAATTTGGTTTCCTGCAATCACATTTTCTACTGTGCTCAATGGTAAGAAGATAAATATGGAAAAAAAGAGAATAATTGACTACTCTTGGAATATCCCTAAAGGAGGATTACCAAAGGTAATGATGAAGGAATATCATTATCTTCTAAAACTTGGATACGACGTCTCTTTAGCGACATCTGACGTAGTTCCAGATTCGTACAAGGATGAAATGAAAAATGAAAATGTAAACATTCTATTTGATAAAGATAGGGAAATAACTGCAAAAAAGACTGACATTTCTCACTATTTTCCAGGACTCAATTTGATGGTAAATGGTGGTTTCATTTCTAGAATGGTAAAACTTACTTTATATCTCAAAAGTCAGAAAGCAGAAATAGTGATTGTACATCAGTTACTTTCAGCTATTCTCACATTACCATTCAGATTACTGTTTCGAAAACCCTACATTCTGATACTTCATGATAACCCTTTTTCGTTTATCGAATCAAGCAATTACGAAAAAATGAGTGTTACTAAAAAAATTACATCGCATTTCGTTTATTATTTGTGCATATTAGGTATTAGACTCTCAAAGATCACTATCTGCACCACAAAATTTATCGAGAATAATCTCAAAGAGCACATAAGTCAAACTGAGAAGATCATAGTGGTTGATTACGGACTTGACTATTTTCCAGAAGAAATCAAAGAAGTTAGAGAATTAATACTGACAGTTTCGAAATGGTCTAATTTTAGAAATCCATCTGCCTATCTTAATTTGTTAAGATATTTGCCCAAAGAAATAGTATTAACGATGGTCGGTCGCTGGGATACTAAAAAAGAACTTGATGATTTTAGAAACGAAGTGATAAAGAATGAATTGCAGAAAAGAATTGTAATAATGGAAAATGTTTCTGAAACAGAATTAGCTCACCTTTACAAAAAGACAAAGGTTTTTATTAGACTTGGTTTCAATGAACATGGTACTGGCCAAGCAATTTTAGAAGCTATCAGTTACGGATGCCCCGTTGTCATTTCAAAGGGGCTAGGGGCATCCGAATTTATTATTGATGGAAAAGAAGGATTCTTAGTTGATGAAAATAACCTCCAAGTTGTTTCTGAAAGAATAATGCATATTTACAATAGTGAACAATTAGTGACTAAAATGTCTGAGGCTTCACAAAATCTTGTACTTAAAAATAGTTGGGAAAATTATCTGAGTAAAATTCATGACGTAATATTATAAGTGTTATCAATCATACGACTGTTTATTTTTTTATACACAATGTTTATGATCTCTTCCTCAGTCATTCAATGTTAGTTATGTATACTTCAGTTTCATTAAAATTCCTGTAAGCAATGCTAATTTGTGCACATAGCAAAGAATTTTGAATGGATTCAATCCTGATCCTTTTCTATTTATTGTATGGAGAGGATTGCCATAAAAACACTTTTTATATCTTTATGACTGAAAGAAGTGTTGTGGAATAAATATGAATAAATTATCTATGCTACAATACTCCTGCTATTGGGATGAAGTTATAAAACTGTGATCTTTGTTGAGAAGAATTTTATCAATTGATCATATCTGTCTGTTTTTCATTCCAATTAAGTTCTCTATATTTTATATTCTATCAAAACCTTTTCCAGTAGGATTTCATAGAACGATTAATCTCTGACAACCTAAGGTTATACTCGTATTGAGTCAATTGTGTCATTTATATCCAACTTAATTTAGAAACTATGACCATTATGTTGTATTATCCCCTGATCGAGAATATCTCTGTTAAGATATGTTTTTCTAAGATGTTATGTGCTTTGGAATATGAAAAATCACACTCCTCAATCATTGAGATGGCGATTTGTGTGAACTTCTTCTCCTTTTCCTATTTGTAGTATACATAGTAAAAGTAGTGAAATATACTATGGACTTGTTTAGAGATCTTATTAGAAATGAGGATCATTTTGTTCGAATGGTCATTATGCCTTAGTTTTTTATCTTCTTCACATCTTAAAGATCTAATTGAAAGCGATCTATTGGGACAATAGTCATAAATCAGAGATTGACACTAGTAAGAATTCAAGAGTTTAGGGTGAACTCTTAAAGTTAAATATAAAGGTTTCAGAAATCATAAGAACAAAATATATTTCATAGTTATCAACTTGTCATTTCTTACGATAATCTTAATATTTTCTTAGGTTTTTTTCAGTATCATCACATGAATAAATGTATAAATACTCACTTTCTTCAATTGAAGAAATTGATCAGTCAAAAATTTTTCAACCTCATCGGCCCCTTTGCTAGTGTGGTAGACGTGCCCTCTCTCAAGATCATGTTCAACTTCTCTCCTAGCAAACAAACGATATACAAAATGTTCTCTTGGTAAAGAAGCAATCAAAATACCATCTGGTTTTAGCATCCTTTTGAGTTCCAGCACAATGGATTTATAGTCTTTATTATGTTCTAGAACATCAGTAACTAGTATTGTATCAAATTCTGAGTCAGAGAATTCACGCAATCCATTGTTTCTATCAACAACAGTAGCTTTTACATT
>JAJYDZ010000339.1 GCA_021790415.1 Thermoplasmata archaeon
ATCAACAGAAAGAACCGGGATGGAAAATGCTAAAATTACTGTCCTTAGATCAGCCTTAGCAACAGAAAAATACTTAGTTTTTAACAAAGATTTTACGTTGAGAGAAAATAAGATGCGTGTGGAAGTGGCTTTCAAATTAGGGACAAATAAAAGTGGTAGAATGTCGATAGTGAAAGAAACCGACACAAGGCTGATAGTGTATATGCCCACGGAAACACCGACGTATCTTGACTTTATAATTCAAGGCCCTTTCAGAACAACCCCAAACAGAGCAAACGTGCCTCTCGACGACCCAGATAACCAAATAATACTGGAAAAGATAGGAGATCTGGTATCTGAAAGTCTAATGTCTGTAAAGGAAATGGGCTATTTTGACTCTGATTTCCTAGAGGTCCTGCCCATTGCTATAGAACCGTTAACTAAGTCAAAGATCTATTCCATAATCTTTCAAAGAGTAAGGGATAGGCTACAGAAAGAAAGCATTTTGCCGACGTCTGGTGGAGGGTTTGGAAAGGCAGAAGACGTATTGCTATCAAGAGGTAAGGAGCTGATTGAGTTTCTAAACCAAGAAGACATCGGTTTATTGTTCGGAAAGAAATATTGGCTTGATACATCCATTACGTATGACAGAACGAGGAACCTAAGAGACTATCTCATTAACGAACTTAACATCCAAGAGGTAGATTTTGAGAATTTCGCACGCAAGATAAACGTAGAATTTTTAAGGACAAAATCTGATAATTGGATGATAGAGTTTTATTCAAGACTTCTGGAACAGGAATCGCTTTGGGGAAAAAACACTTCCCAAAAGGGATTTCTGAGATCACGACCAATTATTAGGCTCGAGAATGATGATCATATTGCTCCTTTTGATGAAAATGGAAGGGATTTGGCTTATTTGCCAGTTGATGTAAAATCTGAATATAAAACTGTTAAAAGAAGCATAGCTGAAAATGAAGATGCCCATAAATTCCTGATGGCCCTTGGTCTAACCAGGCCAGATGAATTGGCTGAAATTCGTACATTTATAATACCACGCTATAGTGGTGAGCCCAAGATAGACTATTCAAATTATGTGGATGATTTTGAAAAGCTACTGTTGCATTACGAAGGAATTAAACAAACAGAAAAAGCGCAATATTTATCAGAATTAAAAGATTTAAAATTCATACAGTGTGTCAGCAACAAGGGAAGGGCTTTAAAGTTTTGTAAACCTTATGACGTTTACTTCCCTAGTGAAGACCTAGAGGATTATTTTGCATTTACAGACGACACTCACTTCGTGAGTGAACAATTGATGGAAAATTTCAAAAGAGAGAGTTTTTCAAACTTTTTGGTAGAATTGGGTGTTTCCTCTTACCCAAGAAGAATAGAAATAAAAGGAAGTATTTCTTCTCAAGAAAAAACAAAATGTGGAGCAATTTCAATAAGCCGTTTCTTTTATGACAAGGACTATGAACTAGATGGTCTTGATAATTTTTTAAAGAGCATTAACGTAGATAATTCGATCCTCCTTTGGAAGCTTATTTCAAAATGCATCGGGAATATGAACAATCTTCAAGCTAAAGAATTCTTTAATGCAGAATTTTCGTGGTTTTGGTACGAGAGGCATATTTGCAAGTATACTCCAGTTTTTATAAAGAAGCTTAGGTCTAGTCAATGGATTGTTAGAAAAGATAATTCATTAGTTAAACCCAGTGAAATTATGTTTTCAGAGACCTCGGAAAAGTATGAAAATGACTTTGGTAACGTCGATATATTAAAGGAGGTCCTAGGGTTTAAGCCCGAAATCCCAAGTACTCTACCTGAAGATATGAGAAAGCGGCTTGAGATTGTAAACGATATCCCAATTGACATCCTTGAAAACCTTGTCAATAACTTTAAACACAATACAGCAGATGGTAGTATAGGAGAGTGGGTTCATGATGTAGAACCGAGTGAACCTTCCGTCAATATCTTGAATATTGAACTGGCCCAAAATGAACCACCCCACATATCTACATTTGAAAAGTCTGATCATCCAGATCAGGATACGGGTGAAACAAATCCAAATCAAAGAATTATGTTAGATCCTAAAAAAAAGAAGGCAATTGGAAAATGGGGGGAAGAATTTGTGTTTAATGCCCTTAAGAAAAATTATGGAATGACTAATGATGTCAAAATCATATGGTTAAACGAAAAAGGAGAGTATGGGAAGGGTTACGATATCGTAATCGAGAAAGAAGGAAATGTAGAAGAATTCGTAGAGGTTAAGACCAAAACACAAGAAGGAGACGAGTTAATCGAAGTTACTGGAACTCAGTGGGAAACTGCACGAACACTGTTTGAACAGGGTTTAGGAGATAGGTATTCTATCTGTGTAGTTCATAATCCTGGTTCTATGAACGCAACAATAGAAAGAATTCTAAATCCATTTAAACTTTGGAGAGAAGGCAAACTGTTTGCACATCCTGTCAATCTCAGATTGTGATTATTGTACAATCCTTCCAAATGATCAACTGTCTGCTCGTCCTTCGATATCGTGATCAGTGAGTCTTCCAAACCAGTCAATTTGCATCTTTCAATTTTTCTAAATCATTTCTTTTTGTAAGCTTCATTGTCCATCCTTCCAAGATTTTCGATTTCATAGGTCTTTTTACCACAACAATTTTGAAGTCCAGAACCATAGAATAGTGCTGAACTAAATTTTGTGGCATATATTCGAACTCTGCCTCCTGAAGTTTGCGATTTTCTGCAACAACCTCTTCATACTTTGATCTAATAAGGGTTTTCTTTCCGTTGCCCGACGAATATATGCGTTATGAAAAGGCAGGAAGACTAATACTTTTTTTGTTTCAAAAGCTGAGGCTGGAAGAAGGACACTTGCAAAGAGTTTTTTTGTAATTATATCCCTTAATGCTCTGATTGTCTATTTTTATGAATACAGATTCTTCTTTGAAAATTTGTGTATCGAATCTTCCATGTTCTTCTTGATGCTTTCTCTTTTGATTTCTGTGTTCACATTATCTTTACTCCCAATACACAGTCGTCCGATAAAATTCAGAAACGTCATTCTATATGCTTTCGCTTTGATCTTAACAAGTTTTTGCTATCGCTGCTTATTATCTTTTAATTGATTATTTGCTTCCAATTCTATCCCATTTTTAATGCTTCCAAAACGCCACCAATAGACACAACTCCATCTTTTCTCTTTCTTTGAACCCTTGTATTTTCTTTTTATCCAGTTCTGATCTGTAAACGCCAAGTGAAAATTGTCCAAAATCGGCAACTGAAATCTGTCCACCCATATTTATGATTTCCATTT
>JAJYDZ010000340.1 GCA_021790415.1 Thermoplasmata archaeon
CCATAATGGCCTATACAACTAATATAGATTCAGATTCACTCCTAATTAATGGTATTCACAGGGCTTTGAAATGCAGAATTGATAATGAGAAACTAAACAACTTGCGGTCAGTATGTAATTCTGTAAATGAAGATTCAGAAGTACCAATGGATGAAAATATCCTTATTTTATCACAAGAGGAAAATATGATTATTGATCAGGAGAAAATAAAGAAGAGAGGAATATCTGCAATTTCTGATATACACCTTATTCAAAACGTAGTCCTAAAAGAAATACTCGGTTTATCAGATGAAGAATTAGATGCCATGATATATTATACCCACGACATAAAAGAGTGTAAAAGGATGATAGATTCTGGTGAGAGCTCAATCGTTTTTGTCATGCCTCCCTGGAACAAGGAGAAATTATTTAATCTCATAGTGAAAAATGGCTTTCTACCTCAAAAATCAACCTATTTCTTTCCTAAGGTCTGTTCTGGCATTGTAATGAACATTAACAGGTAAATTTTAAAAAGAGGGTATTTTTCGTCATAATGAACTCTTTTGGTCACATAGAGCATATATACCATAGCATCAATTCCTCAGCAATGAAAGGAATAACCAAGAAAAAAAAAGTTCTTATATGCGATAAGGTGGACAGTTTGATGCTCGATGAACTTAATAAAAGAGAATTTGATGTTAATTACGAACCTGAAATTACCTCAATGAAATTAAAGGACTCAATTGAGAAATATGATATTGTCATTTTAAGGAGTAGAACAAAATTAACTCAGGATATTCTTGAGAGAGCTGTAAACCTTAAAATTATAGCCAGAGCTGGAATCGGTGTTGATAACATAGATACGAAGTATGCCAAATCAAGAAACATTCAGGTAATAACTGCAGCAGGTTCCTCTACTCATTCTGTGGCTGAACTAAATGTTGCCTTGGCTATAAGTCTGGCGAGAAATCTTATCCCTCTGGATATAAATTCTAAAAATGGAATTTGGATAAAGGATACGGGTTTTGAACTCAGTGGAAAGACTGCAGGCATAATAGGCTTTGGAAGAATAGGACTCAGCACTGCGACAATACTAAGATCTATTGGTATGGAAATTTTAGCTTACGATATTTTTGAAAACAATGAAGCCATTAATGGAGTGGGGGGTCACTTTGTTTCTATGAACGAACTTCTTTCAAATTCAGATTTTATTTTCATCCTCGTCACTCTTACAGACTCCTCGTCCAATATAATAGGTGAAGAACAGATGAAAATGGTAAAAAGTGGATCTTTCTTGATTAATACAAGCAGATCTGAAGTGATTGATGGAAGAGTATTGCTAAATTATCTTGAGAGAGGTCATATTAAGGGATACGCTACTGATGTGCTTTGGAACGAACCTCCTACAGAAGAATGGGAAAAGACTCTAATATCAAAACCAAATGTAATTGTGACACCACACATAGGAGCACAAACAGTTGAGGCACAGAAACGTGTGGCCGAATATACATTGAATAACCTTTTTGCCAAAATTAGTGAGATGGGAATATGATGTTAATACCAGGACCTGTAGAGGTGTCAGAAAAGACAATGGAAGCATCCAGGCTTGTAACCAACCACAGATCTGAGTCCTTTAAGAACATTGTGAGAAATTCAGAAAAATTGCTTAATAAATTTTCAGATTCTACACATTCACTAATGATCACTGGGTCAGGAACACTTGCAGTTGAATCAATGATTTATTCATTTACAAAGCCAAAGGATAATGTACTGGCAGTTACCTTTGGAGAATTCGGAAATAGACTGATTGAAAGTTCCCAGAGGAGGGGACTTAAGGTTCATAGAATTAATAAATCTATTAGTGAGCATTTAGAGGTCGGAGAAATAACAGATTATGTTTCATCTCATCGAGAAATAAGTTCAATTTTCATAATTCATAACGAAACAGGAAATGGGACTGCTATAAAGAACCTTAAGAATGTTGTCAGAGAAAGTAAGGAAAATGGATTGCAAGTTTTAGTCGATGGGGTTTCAAGTTTTGCAGGTTTACCGGTGAAGATCAATGAATGGGGTATAGATGTAATGGCTTCCTGTAGTCAGAAAGGAATTGCCTCTGTTCCAGGTATTGGAATTGTTTTTATAGGCAAAGAGGCAAATGAATCTTTAATTCAATCAAATGACATTCCAAAATATTTGGATGCTAAAATAGGAATTGATTTTCTTAATAAGGGTGAAACCGCATTTACACCTTCTACCGGTGCATTTAATGCATTACATAATGCATTGAATGAACTGGAAAGTGAGACCATAGATGCAAGAAATCAAAGGCATGCTAAAATTGCATCTTTTTTAAGAGGAAAACTCAAGGAATCAGGTTCAAAAATATACGGAAACGAGTTAAATTATTCAGACACTGTAATAGCCTTTGAGCCCTCTATTCCAGCAACAAAATTAAGAGCTGAACTGTTAAAACGAAATATTGAGGTAGCAAATGGAATGGGTGAACTTAATGGAAAAATTTTAAGAATGGGCAATATGGGATTGGTTTCGGAAAAGATCGCAGCTGAATTTATTAACACCTACCAGGAAATCCTTTCGGAAGGTATTACTTTAAACTAACCTCCCCTTTTATAAAAGGTAAAGGCTCTACTGGAGTGAACAAATTTTTAACCATTTTATGATGAAATTGTTTTAGTCTTCAGTTTCACAGAGTGCATATTTCTGATGCTTATGAACAGCATAAAAACTCCCAGAATCAAAAATATTAATAGAGATACATAAGCTGGAATGAACAATTTATCGTATATATCAGAAATGCAGTTATCAATTCCAAATAGGATAAAAAAGATTACAGCTTTTACGTCTGGAACATCCTTGCCCCTGGAGATGAGTGAATAAAGTGTAATAATAATAACAGAAGTTATGAACCAGCCAAGAAAATTAGTCCATGGGTCTCCGAAATATTGTGTTTTTGAAATCCAGATCCAGAGATGACCGGAATATCTCGGATCAAATGAAAGATCTAAAGCAACCATCAATATGGGCATAAGGAATTTTCCTCCAGCGCGGTATGAATAAAAACTTAATGATGCCCAGAGTAAAGGAATGAAGATTGGCAATTGACCGATTTTTGGACCTAATTCACCAGTATAAATGTATTTACCGAATGGTATACCGGTATTCAGACTAAGCAGCTCAAGCAAAGAACCTACCACAGCAGCTACTATAAAGAAATACGCAGAACCTTTTTTTCCCATGATTAGAATCGATGAAATGAAATAAACGATAATTAATAATAGTGAAACAGTTAAGGAAGAGAAAA
>JAJYDZ010000341.1 GCA_021790415.1 Thermoplasmata archaeon
CGATATAAAGAAAGCTAATTCCGAGTCTATTTAGCTCGACTCGATATAATAGTCAAGAAGATGCAATGTTTTGAAATCATACGGTATTGAACAATGAAATCAGAGTAAGTATTTACAGTAAAATATATTTCTAAATTTACATCGGCACCATATAAGGAGAGCCCGATCAGAAGTGTGCTATGAGGTTCTAACGGTGATTTGAAAATTATTAATTGGATAATTTTCTAAGCAATTTAAGGTTAAACACACTCATTAATAACCACGTCAAATTCTTAGTGAGTAGTTATGAAACCAGTAAAGATGCCAAGAAACCCTTACTTAGATGAAAATTCAAAAAAAATTTTGAATGAAACTTTTGAGTTTGACCAACTCGAACACATTTTTTCAAAATTCAGAAAGGAAGGCAAAGAAATTTCAGATGAACATTTTGAAGAATTGGTAAGTGAAGTTTATGAGTGGGCAATATCCAGTTTGGTAAATTTAACTGGGGAAAAGGAACTTTTTGAACACAGTGTAGATAAAATGGTCCTAAAAAAGGCGAAGAACTTAATTGAAAAAAATCCACTTCTTAAGAAATTATTGTTAGAAAGTGGTATAGAAATGGGGCAGAAGATTACCTTTAGCAGATTTAAAGAACTCGTATCTTCAGAAAAAATCAAAGAGCTTAGCTCTAATCCAGATAACCAAGATTTAGTCTATGATTTCATCAGAAAAGCAAGGGAGAGAAACTACACTGCCATTGCTGGAAAGAATAAGATCATTAGAAACAAAATTGACACAATTTATAATATCTCTTCAAAAACATACACAGAAGAGCATGTTGAGCAAGTAAATATAGTGTTCAGTAGCGAATTATACAATCGGATCATTTCATCAATTCAAAATTATAGAACTATATCGGATTCGCTTCTTGCACTAATAAAGAGAACTGCAAATCAAGATAGGACTTATCTAAATAACCTCAGAAGTAGCTACGTTTTATTATACAACGAATCAGAGATTTTCATCAAATTACTCTTTGCTATGATCAAAATTTCGAGAGGAGAAAAGGTAGATCCAAAAATTGTTCTCAATGATAATGTTGGCAACCTCATTAAATCCATAAACTCCCGTTTTCCAGAACTTATTGAACTAAATCCCACTATAAGAAATGCTGCAAACCACAGCAGTGGAGTACGATATCAGAAAATGGACGAGGAGATTGTATTCTCAGACAAAGATAAACCACCACTAATCCTTAAAAAGCGCGAGTTTATAAGAGAATGTAAAAGAGCAGCGTATACTGCCTTTTCTCTCTTGGTGATCCAACAAATACAGTATATATTTGCTTTCGATGTTATGTTAGACAAATTCGAAAAGCAGAGGAACTCCACTTCTTAGTATGCTGTTCAAACAAAGCGGAATATGTTAGGGATCCAATCATAAGACTCAAAGAATTTATTTTGGCTAAAGCACTTTGAGTTTTTTCTAAAACTCGTGGATTCAGCACCACAAATTTAAATTTCCTTATGTACAAATAGCAACCGAAGTTGTGTGTATCAATGAGTTTTACCCATTAATATACTGGATGATTTCATCTTAAGATTTTGCCAAAATTATAATGTTTTTACAACTGACGTTTACAGCCATCTACTTTATGAAGAAAAAATTATAATTTTAGGGTAGGGTTATAATGTCCCATTTTAACCCGTGTTAAACTTGGTACCCTACCATTGTTAAACCTAAACAGTAATCTACCGTGTTTTATGTTTACAAAAATTGGTTGAAAAGTTGGATGAAAGTAAATTTTTAATGGTGTAGGTGAAAATTTATAACATTAGAAATATATTTGGATGTTACAAGGTGTGTTGTTAGTGAGTGGGGATCTGTCTAAGAACGAAAATGGAATGGAAGTCACAGTTGATGGTACCATGTATATTGTTGAAAAAAATTTTCTATTAGGTCTTGCCGTTACAAAAAAAGGCAACATCTATCCTCTCGGAGAATGGAATGTTGCGCAAGGGTACATTGAAGAAATTATAGATGAATAAGAAGAAATCGTATCCGTCTTACCAGTGAAAAATGGCTTTGAATTAATGGTTTGGTCAACAAATGAAAAAGGTGAACCATATAGTGGCTCTGTAGGTGGATATGAAATAAATGGAAGTATGTTCAACATAAAAACTGGAACCACCTTCAGTGAACTTGTGTCATTAGTCAGAGAAAAGAAATCAAATGATTCACATACTAAATAACTCTAATTGTATGATGTAAATAAAGGAGTAATCGAAAAAAACTCAATCTCCTAATACAATTAGTCGAGCTCTAATGTTTTCTTTAATTTATCCACAAACAAAACATACCAATGATCAGCTTGTTTAGCTCTCGCCAAGTAATGCATATTTCCAACTGCATTTGCACTTCTTCCCTCTATGAAGTCGGCCACACTTTCAGGAACATTGCTGTATATCAAGAAGTTATAAAGCCATTTCCGAAGATATTTAGGGGCCAATCCAGTTTTGCTTATCTGATGAGTTATTGTGCTTCCATGAATGTGGAATTTATGTAAATGCTCTGCAAGATGTCTTGGCAGATAAATGTAATAATTGTTCTTCTGACCTCTTTGATAGAATAACTGATACTTTGTCATATCGCCGATTAGAATCACCTTATCCTTGTCAAATTCCCTAACCAGCTTTTCTAATTTTGTTCTCCTTATACCTGAATATGCAAGAATCAGAACATAATTCTAAATCGTTTATCTGATATTTTCTGAAGGGCTGCAAAGACTTGTTCATCAGAAGGGACAAAATTATCTGATTGTCCTTTCCCCGTTTTCAAAAGTGATCTAATCTTCGACAGATCTTCTTTTGGTGTTCCCCAATATTCAAAAAATTTACACACTGCTCGTAGAAGAATTAACAGCCATTTTTTTACTGTTTAAACTTTCAAGATAATTTATAAGTGAATTGATATTTGATAGATCCAAGAACCTAATTTCCTTGTCATAAGTTCCAACTAAATCCTTAATGTATGATTTTGACAGGTTTCTGTTTTTTAGCCACTTAACAAACTCACTACGAATTTCATCCAATTTGTAATCAGCAGGTCGGGGGATCGAAACCCTCCAGTGGCTTTTTTTAGAAACGGTGAGTTTCTCAATTGGTTTTGTGCCTTTAATTTTCAACCTAAAATGGTTCCTATTGGGAGATAGCTAACATATGAGCCCCAATCAACATATTTGGTTAGAAAGTAAAAGATGAATGCCCAGTATTGATTGTGGCCTGAATCCAACTGCAGTGAATGATGAGAAAAAGGAT
>JAJYDZ010000342.1 GCA_021790415.1 Thermoplasmata archaeon
TTTGCAATTCTTTCCAGTTCCACCCTGTCCCTTGCATTTATCTCCAGCAATACCGCTTTCCTTGACATGTAATGACAACCGGGATATGTTAATTAAACTATCGTTAATTAATGAAATTAAGTACTACCATATATACATCAAACAAGTCCTTCAGTGAATGGAGTGAGATTCTGGGTGATTCTGTGATGACATCCGCTGTTCTAGACCAGATACTGCATCACTGCACCGTGGTGAACATAAGGGGGGAGACATACAGACTAAAAGACCGCAAAAGAACGGGAAATATTGTAATGAGTGAGGTGAAATAGGAATGAAAGAAAATTTAGATATGGGTGAAAATATTCAATTGTCGTTTTTGGAAAAAAGTTGATTGGCGTTGACCGTGCACCTCTCGACGCATACTACTCCCATTATCTAACTCGCCAGAATACCCGTCCAATGTTGATTGGTTCCTGTAATTTCCTGTGTTCACAATTGATCGTGGTAAAAATGTAAAGCAACGAGGTTAAACAAGTACTAATTTTCTATAACGAAAAAAAATCATCATAGAAAAAATTACAGAAACTGTTATTCTCTTTGCAAAATACGTATACCATTTTACTTTTTCAATGGATTTAACCACTGTGCAATTTACTTCAGATATTGTTTCTTTAGCGAATTGAATAACTATGTAAAATAGAGCAAAGAAGAAGGACAGAAACCTCTTTCCTGAAACAGCTTCTGCCATTACCATAGTTGATGTATAGTATTCACCTACCATGACTCGAGAAAAGAATGGATAATTGTGGGATTTGGTATAAGCACAATGAAGCCCATTCTTATATCTTTCCAATGTGCGTTTTATTCTTCCATAGCCATTTTTGTCTTTAACTGGTTGAAACAGCGCTGATTCATTCAATAAATGAACTCTGTACAGCGTTAAGGGAAGATTGCTAACAGCACATTGCCCCCCAATATTTATTATGGCAATGCCCAACATTATGTCCATGGGATGGCTACACAATATTATATCTCTATTTTTTTCAATAACAATTCTTCTAAAGGCCATTGAACTAGGCTGCGCCCAGAGTCCTATATCCGAAAATGCTTTGTAGGTGCGATAAGAGTTGTCTAGTTCAAACAGTTCAAATTCTATGTCCCTGTTCTTCAAAGTTTTGATGATTGCTGGGCACTCCTCAATATCTGTGAATTTTTTTATTCTGTCCTTAACACAAACAATTTTATCAGAGCCATTGAAAAGTTCTATAATCTTTCCAATTTTCCAAGGAAAGAATAAATCATCATCTTCAAGGATGAAAATTACCTCTCCACTAGATGAATCAAATGTCTTTATAAACTGATCTCCATATTCAGTCTCCTTTGGAAATTCCAAGAATTTTAAGTTTTTTTTATCGTTAAAAGTATCTCGTATTTCTATTATTTGGAAACATGTTGATACTATGACTTCCACATCGTTTTCATTATTGACCTGGGACAACACAGAATTAATTGCTTCTGTTAAGAAAGTCTCTCGGTTGTAAGCAAAAATAAGAACAGAGGCATTTTTCAATATTATTCACCGTTATACTTCTTTAGTGTGAAGTTGTCTACCATTTCTAAAACAGCTTTATAAACCATATCAGTGTTCCAATAATGCCATGAGCCCCAGCGCCCAACGGTTTGAATCCCTAAATCGTTTAGATATTTCATGATTTTAGATCTATTAGTTTGATGATTTAGATCATAAACTGGATAACCGAATTCATTTACCCAGGTCTTAGTAAACAATATTTCATCTCTTCCATTTATTACTCCAAGCTCTAACATGCCTTCAAAAGCCAGATCAGTTATCTGTATAATATCTAATGGGATATCGTAAGGTACCGTTATTTCTGCAATGAGATTAGACTTGTTCTTAGGCGTTTCTTGTACCAGATTCGACATCCAGGTCATACGGTGAAAGTTAACTTTCTGTGATGGAACATAAAGAACATGTTCTATTGGCCCCGGTTTATCAATGGCTATTCCTATGACCACATCTCTATTGTAGATGAGATCATGGCAACATTTTACGATTTCTTCTGGCATCTTAAAAATTTGTGGCAGTATCCTTAATGGTAAGGTATTAACAACATTTTCACTAATTAGTTCATCATTTATTTTCCAACCTTTCTGTTCTCTTGAAATATGATCCACTCTATATCCACACATAAAATTAATATCTAAGGCTTCTAATTTCTTAAGAAGAGAATTATAAAGTGATTGAATTCCTCCTTCCTTAGGATAATAAAAATATTGTTGCTCTTTGTAACCAATAGATTCACATCCTGCAATAGACAAAGTGATGTCGTCTAAGGATGGAAATGGCAACCTTCCAGGAGTAAAAACCCAGCTTGCATCCATATTTTCAGGGTCCATTTTCCATATCTTCTTATTATACGGTTCAAGGTATGTTGAACCCATAGATTTACCAAAAAAACCATAAATCCAGTCTTTAAATGTCTCAGGCACCCATTCTCCTTTCTTTGCGATTTCTATCATTGCTAAAAGCAAATCTTTCCCGAGTTCTGCTCGAATTTCTGGTTTAAGCATATACATTCCATTTTCAAATGGGTACGGAATCTTTTGGTCCTTGTAATAAATATATGCCTTTCTTTCAACCCTTCTAACGTTATCTCCGAGGAAATTGACTATTTTATCTAGTATCTCTTTGTGTTTGCTGAATAGGATGTGAGGGCCACCACAATCATAAGTGAACCCATTTATATTGACGGATTTCAACAAACCACCCAATTCATTTGATTCTGAGGATTCTAAAATAGTAATACTTGCACTTGGATATTTATTTCTTAATTCGAAGGCGGAGAGAATGCCAGACCACCCACCTCCTAACACAGTTATGTCTGAGTGATGCACTTTCCACATATTCTCTTTGACTTTAATAAAATTACGGAAGTGTTTATGGAATTTTCCTAATAACTACCCCCAAATTCAATATTCTGATTCCACTCGTTTTTCCTAAACTAGCTGATTTGCTTCATGAATTCGTTATTTACTGATTCCACAATCGAAATCTTTATTCATGTAATCATCATGTATTCATCATGGACATAATGAATTACGGTGTCAGCGAGAAATATAAGGAATATGCAAGGTATGGTGACAGTCTCCATGAAATGGGGGAGAAGATAGACTGGGAATCCCTCAGGCCCATATTCCGGGATCTTTATGTCAATGATACGGTGAATGGTGGAAGGCCAAACATTGATCCAATAATCATGGCCAAGGTACTCTTCACACAGT
>JAJYDZ010000343.1 GCA_021790415.1 Thermoplasmata archaeon
TAATAAAAAAATTTGTTTATCGAATCCAGGTCTCACCATATTTTTATCGTTTCATACTTTTTGTATTCCGATGTCTTATAATCTCCAAAGACAGAATCGAATTTTTCATGCACCCTGGATGGCAGTTCCGCTCTCAGCCTATCCGGCGAATGCGGATCATTGGATACCTGCATTTTAAGCATCTCGTCCCTTATTATTGAGCGCCAGCCCTGTGCCCATCCCATGAAAAACCGTTGTTCAGGAGTGAAACCATCTATCTTCTTCCTCATCTCAGGATTCCGCGAGAGTCTGCGTTCAAGGGCTTCAAACGCAATACTGACTCCCCCGAGATCTGCTATGTTCTCGCCGAGTGTCAACTCTCCATTGACCTTTATACCCGGGAGCACCTCAACTGAGCCGTAAAGATCTACGACTTTTTTCGCTCTTGACATGAATTTCTCATCATCTTCCTTTGTCCACCACTCCTTGAGGTTTCCATCTGCGTCAAACTTCCTTCCCTGGTCATCGAAACCGTGCGTTATCTCATGTGCTATGGTACCACCAGTAGCGCCGTAATTTACAGCATCATCCAGCCTGGGATCAAAGAATGGTGGTTGAAGTATGCCAGCAGGAAAAACAATTTCATTGTCGGTAGGCGAGAAATATGCATTCACAGTGGGTGGTGTCATCCCCCATAGCTCATGATCAACCGGTGAATTGATCCTGTCGATCTGTCTCCTGAACTCGAATGCATTCGATCTCATGATATTCCCAATATAATCGTCCTTCTTCACCATAATTGAAGAATAATCTCTGAACTTGTTCGGATAGCCTATTTTTGCCCTGAATTTGCTGAATTTTTCCAGTGCCTTCTGTCTTGTTTCCACTGACATCCAGTCAAGTTTTTTCAGGCGATCCGTGAATACTTCTCTCAGGTCAGAGACCATCTCCTCCATGCGGCGTTTTGAGTCCGCTCCGAATTCCTGCTCAACATATATTTTTCCGAGAGCTTCACCAATCTGCCTGTCTATCTGTCTCACGCAGCTCTTCCATCTCTTTTCAGGTTCAGGCGTACCCATAAGCTTCCTGTTGTAAAAGTCGAAATACTCGTTGAATACCTCCTCATGCAGGTATGGTGATGCGAAATGCAGGACTTTCCATTTCAGGTATATTTTCCAGTCGGTGAGTGAAACATCATCTATCATTTTTCCAAGATTTTCATAAAACTCAGGTTGGCCTGTTATCACGTACTCAGTGTTGGGCAGCCCGAGGTATGAAAGATATCTTTGAAGATCTATTCCCTTGAATTTCTGGTTGAGGGCAGCAATATCCATTCTGTTATAATTCTTTTCCGGATCCCTCAGGTCCTGCGGCCTTCTGGAATTCTCTGCAAATCTCTTCTCGATCAGGAAGACGATGTTAGCCGATGAATTCGCGGAATCATCATCGAAACCAAACAGAATAAACATTTTTTGAAGATGTTTTATGTAATCTTCTCTTAAGTCCTTGAAGGAATCCATCAAATAATAATCCCTGTTTGGAAGCGAAAGACCTCCCTGTTCCAGATACAGAGCATAGATTGAACTGTTCTTCATATCACCGTCCGAATAAATTGAAAAGGAACATGGGATCCCATTTGAGTGAAGGTAGGAGAATATCTGGACAAGCGAATCCTTATCCTGAATGGAATCAATCCTTGCCATGACATCGGACAAAGGTTTGAATTTCAACTCCTCTATTTTTTCAGTATCCATGGAGGAAAAATAGAAATCTCCAAGCATCTTTCTGACCGGGTCCTGCTGTTCTTCTAGTGCGCATTTTTCAAGTATCTTTCCAAGTATGTATTGATTTCTTTCATGTAATTCGAGGGAGGCGCCAAAGTAAGGCTTGTCAGCCGGAATCGGGTGAGTGGCTTCCCATTTGCCATTACAGAATTTATAAAAATCAATGAACGGGTTTGCGGTCCGGTCGAGGTATTCAACGGAGAATACTGGATCTTCTGGCTTCTCCTCATTGGTTATACGGTATATTGCTGCTCTGTCATTTTCCATCTGGCAGCATATTATAATTTATGATAAGTTTTCCCATTATTTGATCAAATAATAATCTGAAAGCTCGTTTGTGAAAATATCAATTGCCGTCACTCTTTCTTTTGATTCTGGATCCAAAATATAGGAGAAGCACACCAACTACAAGGACAACAAGTGCGTTTCTGCCCTTCTTCTTTTTGTCCTGCGAGGGTTCAATGGAACATGATATATTCATATAGGTCAGATCCGGTAATTCTTTCCAATACTGCATTCTTAAATCAGTATATGAAAAATTAACCTGATATGTTTGATATTCTTTGTTTAAAAAAATATTACTGGCTTTTCAGGGGAACCATTTTGAGAATAACCTTTAAAGCAATTAAAAGGAGAAAAGCACCAGCAAGGAAGTAAATTATGATCAGGATCAATATTGAGGTATTTCCGGTGGTTGCAGAAAAAGTTGATGCGCTTAAAGCAAGATCCCAGAGATCTATACCTGCCGCCAGTGCCACAATTACAATCGCAAGGTCAAAAATTTTCTTCTGCAGTTCGGCAGGGATTTCCATTATTCAACATAATTAGAATGAATATAAAATTTTTCGAATAATCTCCTAATAAGAAATAGTCAGTGCCTGATGGCCCGCGAGATCCCAGAAGGTATGTGCGCAATCTTAAGTATAACGTATGTCAGGCCGCCCCACATATATACAGCGATGATAAATAATAGAAATCTGAATTTAGCCTGTGACGCCATCAGAAGTGCCACTATCAGCGATGTTCCAAGAACCGCTATAAGGATCGGATCAACCTTCCTCTGCAGAAGTCTATTGGTGTTCAAAAGGAAGCCTGAACCATTGCACTCAGTGCATTCTCCAGGTCCTATTCCCCCCTTAAATCCAGATCCAAGGCAGGAGGCACAGATCTCTTTCAATATATATACACCATGGGAATCAACCCTTAATATAGTTTTGATCTTTAAACGCTAAATCAAATCATTCTTTATCATGGCATTTTTCCATTCATCTGCTATCATATGATTTCCTTTCTCATATTCAGAGGACATTGCCTTGAGTTTTGGGATGTCAATTTCATTCTTCAGGAAATAAGATCCATTTCTTTCCTCAATTATATCAATCTCAAGCAATGAATTTATGCTCTCTGAATTAAAGAGTGGCTTCTTTATTTCCCTGCTTTTCTTTCTCTCAAGATTAAATATAATAGATCTGAAAGATCGTCCCAGTATGAATGATTTATAAAATCCAGACTCCTTGA
>JAJYDZ010000344.1 GCA_021790415.1 Thermoplasmata archaeon
TCAAGATCACCTATAGCATTCATGCAAAAGTATGAGGAAAAATTGAAAAAAAAATATAAAGTTGATTATGTGAACTTTGAATCAGAAAACCAAAATATTCTAAGTGGGAGTTCAGATGCAGGGGCAGCTGCTCTAGGGAAATGCATTCAATATCTTTTGCCGGATGAAGATCCTGTCTCTCTGGAAAATTATCTTAGAATAATCTCTGAAAGTGTCGGAAGGAGTCTATATGGAGGATTAACAGTTACAGAGGTAAGAAACGATGCCACTTACACAAGACAGGTTTTAACTGCTGAGGAGTTTGGAGACTTTGAAATAATTGCATTCACATTTCCACACGAAAGAAAGCCATCTGACGATATACATTTCAATGTAAAAAAACTCCAAGAATATTCGGACAGAGTAAAGAGTGCAAATTCTAAGCTAATCGAACTTCAAAAGCTTGCTGAGAATAAGGATATAAAAGGAATTTTTGAACTAGCCCGTAAAGATACAGATGAATATCATTCAATTGTGGAAAGGGCAGGTGTCAAAATCATTACTCCAGAAATGAGATCTCTGATGGTAGATGTTAACAATATCAGAAAAAATACCTGGTGTTCGTATATCGTAACTGGAGGGAACAACGTATTCGTGGTAACAAGAATTGAAGATTCAAAATCAATTTCTGATAAACTTCAAAGAAAGGATGTGAGAATAACAAAACTCAATGTTGCTGATTCTCCGAGGGTTACTTCTTCAAGGGTTTGAACTTTCTAATGATTTTATTGTAGGGTAGTAATGCAGCGACGAATATGAAAGCCAGTGTTAAGAAGAGATATAAATAACTGTTTTTTGCAACATCGGCCGATTCCGGCCATTTATGTTCCAACCCCAGAATATTTAGTTTTATCAGACCAATCCATGGAATCTGACCAAAAGCGACTCCCACAACTGCACTTAAGTTTACAGGTGGGTAATTGAATATTGTTTGATCTGCGGCTTCATATGAATTGAATTTTGAATTATATTCGACGTACGGCGAACCAAGATTATTATCTCCCATTGTAATAAATCCGCTTTGACCAGAGAACTTAGATACATTTATTGAGAAATTTCTGTGAGTAAAACCAATGTCATTAATAACCACACAATCTCCACAAACCTTGAGCCACGTTTGATTACTAAAATTATTTATAACCAGCTTCCCATTTATCCATTTGATATACATTATGGCACGGTGAATAATTATTGTTCCTTGTGGGCTTTTATAAAGAATCACATTTCCATACTCTCCATAGGTTGAGTAGCCCGTTTCTCTTCCTTGGATATATGTTACTATATCATTGACAGAATTCACTTTCTTTACAAAGACCATATCTCCTGTATTTATAACCCCGGGTGTCCAGTATGTGGAATGTTCCATGCTCGACGATTCAACAACAGATATGGGTGGCCATTCTCCGGCATAGAGTGAAATAGAAATGAAAATAGTAACGAAAATAATTGCGATAATTAAATAGGGTTTCTCTTTAATATTCTTAAATCTTTTATTTGGTATTTTCATATTGGTATGACCCTTAATATAGAATAGATTAAAAAATCCATGATTCTTTAATATTAGCATTTTTTTGCCTAGAAACTGTTATATCTATTGCTTACATTTACAGGATATGGCAGATAAGAAAGACGGCTTCCAATCTGGGGCGGGTTTGATCAGGTATTTCGACGAGGAAGAAATTGAAGGGCCTGCCATGGATCCAAAGCTTATAATTTATATTGGGATAGTTTTGGCTATTGTTGTGGAATTAGCACAATTTTTCTGGCCAGTTTAGATAATCTTCAGGCAGTAAAATCTTTTTCTGGTATCACTCAAGCAAACGTGGACCTCTATAAATCCTAAATTCCTCAAATCTCTTATTGAATTCATTATAGTCCTTCTGGAAAGTTTTGATTTATTTTGTATTTCATTTATTGTTGCGATTTTTTTTTCCTGAAGGATCATCAATACAAATTTTGAGGAAGTAGTCAAATTAGAAAATTCCACAATTTGATCCAACATATACTCACATAACCTTTCAAACTTTAAAAGACAATTGTTGTGTGAAGAGCTATATGATATACCATGTTTTAATTTCTCAATTGTTTAAAACTGTGCATGATGGGGGTTTAAAGAAGATAATTGCAACATTTAAGTGTTAATTATTTTTCTAAATTATGTTTGAATTGTCTATTCTAAACGCGAATATCCAATTAGGTGAATATAGGAATAATACAATTCCATTCAGTATGGGAATTTTTAATACCTATTCGTATTATATTTAACTCGAACATACATAATCATATACACAGTATATAAAGTTAATAAAACTTTAAATACGGTCCGTGAGTAGCACTGTCTAGCATGAATAAGCAATTTGCTATATTAGTATTGATTATCATGGTCTTGGGGGCGTTTGTCACGCTAGCCGGGAACAGCAATGCGCAGAATGCACCATCTCTACAAGCACAACCAACAGGGATGGTTTCACTTTCTGCAGGGACTAACCACGTACTTAACAACATGAATGGCATAACTAGAATCGGAAATGTGTATGAAAAACAGTTGTCAGTAATGATAACGCTGAAGTTTAGAAACCAGGCTCAGTTGAATAACCTTCTTGCCAATTTGCAGAATAAGAATTCCCCTCTGTACCATAAGTATTTGACATCACAGGAATTCACAAACGAATTTTCACCGTCTGCAACCCTTTATAATAATATGGTCGCATATTATAAATCTCTGGGTTTCTCAGTCCAGACATATAATGATAGAACCTCCTTGGTTCTCGGGGGAAACGTGTTACAATTCAACAATGTTTTCCACGCGGGAATTCAGCTATTCGAAAAGGGTAACTATCAATTCACAGCTCCAACCTCATCGGCCATGATACCTGCGCAATTTGCCTCTCAGGTTATAAATATTGCAGGTATGAACAATGAGCATTTGGCAACATTGAATCTAGCCAATCCCAACCCTCTGTTCACAACTTCTTCAGGAAGTCAGTTACTATACGGATCAGATATGCAGAATGCGTATCAACTTAGTTAGTTATACAGTAAGTACGGATACCCAACAAACGAAACAATAGCCACAATCCTATGGTCTGGTACAAACAGTGCAGGAGCATCAGTTGCACCATACGTCCCATCTGATATTTTCAGTTATTATAATAAGACATTACCTGCAGGTGAGCCACATTCTTCGGTTTATGGAGCTCCACTTGGTGGGGCACCAGCACCA
>JAJYDZ010000345.1 GCA_021790415.1 Thermoplasmata archaeon
TCAAAACACTATCAGGGACGGAATTCTTCACGACACAGCTCCTATTCGACAGCGGACAGATTATAAATCTAATATCCGAATACAACAGGCAGTGCAAGGTGGCAGGGGTAAAACCTGCAACCATATTATTCAGTTTTGGTCCGATAAGAAGCATTGCAGATCTAAACCTGTTAGACTTCCTTGCAGTCGAGCTTCCAGATAAGGCCAAGGACTTCATATTGGAGAGCAACGATGTCGTAGAATCATCCAAGCGGTCTATAGTGAATTCTCTGAGAGTATACGGAGAAATTGTATCTTCAATAGAACAAAATGGAATAGAGGTCCCAATTGGCATTAATGTTGAGCAACTTACAAAATCAAATTTCAAGTCTGCAGTAACAATGCTGGAGAATTTTGATAAAGTGATAGATCTCCCACCTTCAGAAGTGAACGATAACCTAAAGAAAATCTATGAAAGTTGATACTTCCCTTTAATAACCGAATCGTTAGTCTAAAGGACATGTGGCCCCTTAATTCTGTTAGTTCAAATTATAGAAGGGATATTTGAAGTAACATAGTAAGCTTGTAGCTTATCCTCTGCAATCATGCAACAAAGGACTTACATTGACGTCAGAGACAGGCGGAACTAAGCTGTGCTTTCAACCTCTTCTTTCAGAATTTCATCGATTGTCGAGTTGAGCCCTGCCCTCTTTATAGCTATCTTTAGGCTTGTGAGATTATCCTCCATCCTGGGGTTTAAATTGAAACAAATCACTTTCTTGACCTTATTGTCAGTTAGCAGCTTTAGAACTCTTCCATGTCCTGCTCGATCGTCAGACTCCTTATTATGGGGATTGTCTTCAATTTTCCTTGAAAGCAATTTCCCGTTTTCCACGCCCACTATAAGGAAATTCTTTGATCTTCCAAAGTGTTCTGAAACAGTAACACCATCATCTGTTGGGATCCCTATTATCAATATAGACCACCTATCAGATAGGTATGTCATTTCGATAGATTAGACTTTCCGATATATATGGGACTTATCTGCAATCGAAATAGTCAGAAAATATCATGGAGGGGCTTCTCCACCAAAATATATTTTGAGCGAAGTCATCCATTCTAAAGGACAATAATGTGGAAATATCACGCTACAGTCCTAAGATGAATGAGCAAGGATTGAAATTATCCAGGATTTGTAGAGCTGGAAGTGCACTTTCAGGCCTCATTTAATCTTGGAATCGCACAAAAGACCTGTATTTTGATCGACGATCATTATTTGAAAAATACAAACAATAATACGAAAGGAGTAATCCAGTTCATAAAATATATGATTCCATATAGGTAATATATACATAGTTTAGATAGTAGGCGGCAGAAATGAATTCCATAGAAGTCAGTAATCTGAAAGTGTCGTACGATGGGAAAAAATACGTGGTTGATGGGCTTAGCTTCGATGTTAAGGAGGGTGAAATATTCGGATTTCTTGGACCAAACGGAGCTGGGAAGACTACTACTATTCGAGTTCTGACAACACTCATAAAGCCCACTCATGGTACGGTGAAAGTACTTGGCATGGATGTGATAAAGAGAGGGTTGGAAATAAGGAAGAGAATAGGAGTGATACTCCAACAACCAAGTTACGAGTGGAATTTATCAGTTGAGAAAAATATGTACATTTACGCAACGCTATGGAACATCCCGAGAAGTCAGGTAAAAAAGAAAATAGATGAACTGATTGAAAAATTCGACCTGGCGGAAATAAGGAAAGTCAGTGCTGCTGACATATCCATAGGGCAGAGGAGGAGACTTCAGCTTGTGAGAGAATTGATCCATAATTCCGAACTCCTCTTCTTGGACGAACCGACCATCGGTCTCGATCCTATAGCTAGGAAGAACCTTCTGACATATTTCAAATCACTTGCAAAAGACGGGACTACGATATTCTTCACCACCCATAACCTTGAGGAGGCGGATTTTCTCTGTGACAGGGTGGGAATAATAAATCACGGAAGGTTGTACGCCATAGATTCGATAGATAAACTTAAGGCGACTTATGAAGGGGAAAGAACCATAGAGGTACTGGTTAACAAAGCACCTGAAAAACTTGCTGATAGATTGAAATCCAGAGTGTTTGGGGCAGTTGTTGACAGCTCATTCAACCGGGAGAGCCCGATCAAAATAGTTACCGACAAAATCCCCGAAGCAATGGAAATAATCAATGAGTACATTAAGGAAGAAGGGGACTCATTGCTCTGGCTAAATATTAAGAAAACGGAACTTGAGGATGTTTTCTTCAAAGTTGTAGGTGAACAACGCAATGAATAGTACGATTAGACTGACGTACAGGATAATCAGGTCCGCTCTAGATGTCAACACAATTTCCTTCCTTATACTACTACCAGTAGGATATCTCTTGATAATGGGCCTTATGATGGGTTCTATCATACATTCTTTCTACTACGGTGGCTCTAATCTTTCATACGTGTCATTTATCGCGCCGGGCATTGTTGCAGACCAGATTCTTATGGGAGGTTCCATGGCTGGCTGGGTTCTTTGGTCTGATAAAAGAACGGGGATGCTTGAGCAGATATTTTCAATGCCGTATTCCAGATTCCAATATCAGCTTAGCAATCTTATTGCGATGATACTAGTCACCTTTGGGGGAGCTCTGATCATGATACTTGTTGCAATACCATTCATTTCCATAAATATCACTGCATATGGATTTTTATTGGTATTTATATATCTTGTTCTAGGCACTCTCACATTTGGGTCAATAATGCTTGCACTCGGGGCTACTGTGAGATCTAATCAAGTTTTCAACGTGATAAGCAATGTCATGTTCTTTGTTGTCACTTTCACCAGTTCTGTGTTCTATCCTATCACTTCCCAGACTCCTCGTCTGCTGGCCATGGCTGCGATGCTAAACCCACTTACTTACGTAGTTGATGGAATCAGGGGTGCATTTCTTAATACCAGTGGAGTGGCAGATGTATACTACATTGCCATCCTTGTAACAACTTCTGTAGTCTTCATGGCTATCGCTTCGTTCACTTACAGAAGAATCAAGTTATCCGCAACTGTCTGAGTAAGTTCTTGCATGAATTCATCCTGCTACCCGGCGGCGATAAAAGGTTTATTCAGCCCTGTCTAAGCTAAAAGATAATGTTTTTATAAAGTACTATTCTTTGATTCATATGAAAGGTCTTGCTGGGAAGGTAGCGATAGTTACAGCTGCCAGTTCTGGAATTGGGAAAGGAATAGCAAAGGTGCTTGCATCTGA
>JAJYDZ010000346.1 GCA_021790415.1 Thermoplasmata archaeon
AATCCCGTTTCTGAAGATGTTCTCGCTGATCTCAAAGCCTGTAACTTTCCTTCTAAGACCAATGGCTACCCTCGCTGTGGAAAACCCTCCCAGAAAGAGATCGCAAACGAGATCGCCCTCATTGCTACTGTACTGCATCATCTTGATGAGCAAGCTTGAGGGAAGTTCGTTCCGGTTCTTCTTCTGATTTGGTTTGTACTCTTTGTTGATAACCCAGACGTCCTCTCTATCCCGGTAATTCAGTGAGCCTCCAGTACCATCTCTTTCATTTTCCCCATACCGACAGAAAGTATTGAAGGTGACGGTTCCGCCGGGTTTTATCAGATAAAGTATGTGATAATGAGACGAAACGTACTTTCTTGTAGTGTGCACCCCGAAGTTATATTTCCAGATAATATGGTTTACCAGTTTTAACTTCGTATTTCTAAGTGCGGCCATTACATGAAACAGATTTGTGTAGCCTGATACTATGTAAATACTCCCACCAGGCTTCAAGATACGTTCTGCTTCTCTGATCCAGTTATTGCAGAATTCTTCATATTTTTCTAATGGAATTTCAATGTAGCCGTCTATGACATTGCTTTCTTTCCTGTTGTAATGCTTCTCGAAAGTATCTGCATTAATTCCATATGGAGGATCGGTGATTATGAGATCAACAGACCGATCCTTAATGTGCCTCCTTGCACCTTCTATGCAATTTTCATTGTAGAGCAGATCTCCCAACATTATATGGAGAATATTCAATCCACAAATAAATTTTCACAATTCAGATCTATGTGTGGAAATGATTTTTTCGATACTTATCGTCATAACTTTTACACAACTCACTTATTTCACATTTATTGCAAACCTGATTGCCTCTGTTGATACAGTAAGTGGTACCTATTTTCATGAGACCATCATCAATAGCACCCACACTACTTCCGGTGACTTCTGAAATATAATTTACTAGCCATTGCACCTGAACGGTCCTGATATTGCTGGAAAACAATTTATGCATTATTTCCCTTATCTTCTCTGTTTCGTCCATATCAAGATTTTCCGCTCTTTTCCCCCTAAAGGCTCTAGTTACATATATGTAATAGTTATCCCCTTTCTCGTTCTTAAAGCCAATGAACTTTTCTGGGTTGTCGATACCTGGCAGGAAATAATCAAAAAACCCAGCCATAAAGAGAACTCTTCCTGCGTTGCTGTCCAGAGGGAGTTCGTAAGAATTTTGACCCCACCCCTTGGTGTCAAGGTCTAATATCCCATAGGTGTAAATTAACCACTTGATAAGAAGATGCGCTGCTTTATTTCCAATTGCCTTTCCGAGCCCAAAAAACTCATCTTCTTTGATATATTTAGACAGCGCCTCTGCAGACTTTCGTTTTTTAAAGTGGTCTAATAATCTAGTGTTCTTCTCCTTAAGAATCTCAATTATAGATAGGGGTGGTCCAAATCTTCCCATTACGTATGAAGAGATTTGTTTACTGTTTTCCAGAAACAAATTATAACTTTTTGCTCGTTTAGAATTTTGAGTCTTTGCCCACATTTCTCCCCTTTCCTCCTTGATTTTTTTGTGTTCTGCATTTACAACATTGAACACATCCTCCAAATTTTTGAAAAAAATTGAGGGGCAGTGCAAGAATTTTATCCCCTTACTGTATAGTGAATTAACAATTCTTTCTAAAAATATCCTTACCCCTTCCATATCAGGTCCTTGATCAAGTACTGACATCAAGAAGAGGTACCGAGTGAGCATCTCAGAATAGACTTCGCCCTCCTTATCAATTTCACCAAGTTTGGCGCGGTCCAGTTTTCCGGAGGCATCAAAAAGAGGTTGAAATATGAGAATACCAGACAGGTCATCTCGCTTTTGGTTTTTAAGACCGATTTCATTCAGTTTAACGAATAAGGCCTTGAGATTTTGAAATTCCATGCCGTTAACTGCTCCATATTATAATTTCGCTTGGGATGGAATCAAGATCAATAGCAACTTTTGGTCTTCTTGCACTTCCGTTTGAATTTCTCATTCCTCTCTGAAATTCCCTAATCCATCCTTCTTTTTTTCCTTTTTCTATATAAAATAAGTCTGTGAAAAATATGAGAATCAACTTAGTTAAAGTGAAAGCTGTCTTTCTTCTTCTAGCTGGGGCGCCCCTGTTTATTCTTTTTATCTCGTAATCTGTTACTCCCCCCTTGAGATTATCGTGCCATCTCTTGAACTCACCTGTTATGTCATACTCCATCTTGGCTATTCCAATGATGAATCCCACTCCGTTATGGTCTAAAAAAACTTCTCTTACCGCTTCCCAATCATTCAATACAAGCATATTTCCCCCATTTAACGAGTGTAGTTTAAGATCCCAGACAAAGTGGTTTTGGTAGTCAAATGTTGTGTTTCCATAGCGAGGGCCAATTTTTCCTCCAATGCTTGATTGAAGAAATTTAAATCCAAATTCCTCAAAATACCACCCGGGCCACTCCATCTGGCGCCAGTTCATCCCACAACGTTTCATCTCAAGAATTGCGTTTTTTCCATAGACTGTAGCAGAAAAATGGTTTTGGATTACCGTGGCAATCTTATTTGCTTCATCTTGAGCGATGGTACTAAACGGCATAGTAATAAAGTTTCACATAGTATTTTTTTCTTTTGTTAAATTCAATTTAATGAGTACCTTCAAAACTGGATTGGCACATAAAGAGTCAATCATTCCATATTAGTCCCATAATTCATAACCAACTTCTTGAAATGGCACATAATGATTTTGACTGTATTGAACCCATGACATTCCATCGTGAATGTTACCAAACGTGTTATATCCTAAAGGGGTATAATGAAGGCTGAGTTTCATTAGCACCGTGTTTGGGCAGAAACGAAAAAGAAGTGAATATTAGAATGAAAGTGCAAGAAGGAATCGAATATAACTGACTCATTTAGTGGCTCTGGTAAAAAAATTCGTTCTCTTGGTGATTGATGAGAATCTCGCTTTCGACTTTAACTCTAATTTTCCTAAGTCTATTCAAATTTAAATTATTTTATGATAGAGATAAAAAGTATTGTTTTCATAAAGAAAGAGATGATTACTGCATAACGATTGAAACTCTGATGGTTAAATAATCAATTTCAGCATTGTTATGAAAAGTTGATGTTCAGAAACTTACAGTTTCGGCAGGTACCTGTCTACTTCCCATTTTGTTACGAATGAACGGAATGCGTCCCATTCTCTCTGCTTTACTGTCGCGAAATTGTCAAATATATGCTTCCCCAGAGATTCC
>JAJYDZ010000347.1 GCA_021790415.1 Thermoplasmata archaeon
GAAGCCTTAAGAAGGGGGTTGACGAACTTTATGGGATTTAGCTATGCAGTTGCTGTGGTAATTTTGCTAAGCTCCTCCCTCATTTTTTTTGGTTTAGTTTATGATCAATTTCAAACTGGCAATGTTCAGCTTGATAATTCACTTTCAAATAAAAATAAGATAATATGTGGACTTGAAAATTCAAAGGTTTCAGTGTCCAATTACTCCGTAATTAAAGGAGTTTCAGGATTTAATATAACCATAAATATGACAAATAATGGCAGTGTTGCGCTTACGATGTCACAATCAAATGTCCTAGTTAATGGGACAGAAATGAACTTCATTTACTCAAGTAATTATTTTCTCCCACTAACGAAAGAATCAATATCAGTAAGCTATCCAAGCGGTAATGCTTCTGTTTTGATCATATTCAATACAGGGTACGAAAAATTCATTGAGGTGGTTTTCAAATGAGTTCCACAGGAATATCAGAACTGATATTTTTTATAGCAACTCTCATAGTAACGGCTTCTGTGGTTGGGGCACTTGCATACCAAACATCTGATCTTACAATCGGGATGAAAAACTCATCTACTCAAGTTTCTTCCATGCTTGATGATAATTTCAAAATAATAAATGATCCCTCTCAAATCCCATACAAGCAGGGAGTTGGCTATACTTTCTATGTTAAAAATATTGGAACCCAGGCATTCTATTTTACCAACAATACTGTTAATGTTATGATCAACGGGAGTGAAATAATGAATTCTCAGCTACTATTCAGCAATTCGGGAAATAATGGCAGTTTAGCACCTGGGGAAGTAGGTACAATCATTGCTAACGTGACGCTTTCCCCGGGATATTACACATTGACTATAACGATTTATAACGGGATCAGCAAGCAACTAATTTTTGAGGTGTGAAAATGTATTTGAATTTTGGATTGGAAAGTGATGAGCTTGAAAAAAGAATGGGTGGTGGCCTGTATCAGGGACAGATAATCACAGTTATGGGCGGCGTTGGAGATGGGAAAACGCTCTTCTCCATAAGGCTTGCCTATGGATTGGTTAAAAATGGAAATACCGTCGCATATGTTTCTTCGCAATTCCCCATTAGAGAGTTTATATCTGAAAGCGAAACCCTTGGTTATCCTCTTTTCGATTCAATAATGAGTGACAGAGTTACCTACCTGACATCTGTATTTGTGCTTATGAGAGCCCGGAAACCCAGTTTAGAGGAAATACTTTTAAATCGGAAAATAGGGGAGAAGAATGTGGTCATATTGGATTCACTTCAAGAAGGCATGTTCAAGGATTTTGAACCTGTCCAGTTTTATAGTTCACTGAGGAAATTCTCAGAGGGAAGAATAGTAATGGTAACTTTGAATCCTTCTGATTTTGATGAACAAACCTTGCTGAAAATTCACCAGCTTTCAACAACTGTAATTAGTCTGAATTCCAAGGATATGCTTGGAGAGAGAAAGCATATCATTGATCTTATAAAATTTCCAATGGCCAGACACAGTTTTCAGCAGACAATCCCGTATAGGATTGAGCCGGGAAGAGGTCTTATAGTGGAAATATCAAGCGTGTCGTGAGGCGAATGGATGGAAGCAGGAATAAGATCAGATACATTGGAACAAGCTGTTAGTAGAAATCCACATCTGTACAACCATCTGGTGAAATACAGAAATGAGAGACAGCGAACTCCAAATTTCGTTACGGTTCCTGACTCTTCTATGAAATCGATGAAGGAGTTCGATATTGTATATCCTGTAGGAGATCCAATTTTTATTCATGTTTACAGAATTGACGGTGAACAATTCTACGAAACAATAGAACCGGAAATGTCCATGGAGGAATCTGACTTTCTTGAAAGAGTACTGGAATTGATATTGCAGAGAGCTGCAGAATTTCCTGCACCTAAAAATGAAAGCGAACTTGAAAAGAGCATTGACATCCTGTTTTCAAAGGTTGTATCGGTAAGTGGCAGTAACAAAATTACAGGATCCAAAGCAACAGTGACAAAGGAGTTTTTTCCCAGACTATTATACCATCTTAAGAGAGATGTTGTTGGTCTGGGTCCAATTGAACCACTCATCAGGGATCCAAACATCGAGGATATAAGTGGAATAGGACCGTCTGACGTGTTTATTGTGCATAAGATCTTCGACACATTGAAAACGTCCATTGTCTTTGGTAGTATGGAGAGACTTTCAACATATTCAAAAAGATTGAGTGAAAGAATTGGAAGGCCAGTCAGTGATAAGGTACCCATTGTTGATGCAACACTTCCTGATGGTTCAAGACTTTCAATCGTATATAGTAGTGATGTGTCAATTAGAGGCCCTAGTTTTACTATCAGGAAATTCTCCGATATACCTATTAGTATAATTCAACTTGTTAAATACAACACCATGTCAGCTGAGGAGGCCGCTTACCTTTGGCTTGCCCTGGAATATGGTCAGAGTGTTTTCGTTTGCGGGGAAACTGCAAGCGGAAAAACAACTGTGGTGAATGCCCTTGTTCCTTTTATCAGACCTGAAGCAAAAATATTCAGCGCGGAAGATACCCCGGAAATTAGATGCCCTCAACCTGCATGGCAACAGCTTGTAACAAGGGAAAGAGGCGCAGAGGAGAGCAGAGTAACCCTTTTTGACCTGTTGAAAACTGCATTGAGATCAAGGCCGAACTACATTATAGTTGGAGAAATAAGAGGAGCAGAAGGATCTATGGCGTTCCAGGCTATGCAAACAGGCCATCCGGTTATTGCAACCTTTCACGCTGCCTCGGTCAAGAGAATGATACAGAGATTTACTGGTACTCCAATCAATATCCCTGTTACTTTTATGGATAATCTTAACATAGCTCTAATCCAGCAGGCTGTATATGTAAATGGTAAATTTCTTAGAAGAACAACAAGCATAAATGAGATTGAGGGGTATTATGAGGAACTAAACGGTGTTTCAACCAAACAGGTGTTTCAATGGGATCCTACCACTGATAAGCACCTCTTCAGAGGTATGAACAATTCATACATCCTTGAGAGAAGAATTGCCCAAACAGCTGGTTTAGCTGATCCGAAGATCATTTACGACGAACTCTTCAAACGGGCCAGGATAATTGAGCTATTGATCAAGAGAAATCTGAACAGTTACTTTGAGGTGTTTGAAAGCATAAAGAAATTCTATCATCAGGGAGAGGGGGCTATCCTGGCAGGTAATTAGCATGCATGAGGCTAAACGTCTTGGAGCTTTAACCGGTATTGAATTCAGTACAAAG
>JAJYDZ010000348.1 GCA_021790415.1 Thermoplasmata archaeon
GGGACAGGCTATGCTTCCATCAAGAATTCTTTATTCAAGTTCGTACTCAATACGGGGCAGGTCAGAAATAACGAAACAGCTTACACATAATTCATTATCCGAAATGGGCACAATGTGGGATAGGGCAAAGGGAGAGAACCGTACAAGTCTATTTAATACTGAATACATAATTCCGGGCGTTTTCTTCCCATCATTTATTACAATGATCAATCCAACGCCAGAATCATTGGTGCATGTACTTTTATGCCTTAAAGAAAGAAGTTACGGCGCACAAACATCTATAACAGGGCCAAACATTAAAAACAGCATTATAGCAATCCATTCAGGAGAGGAAGAATTGCCCATAACTTCATACACCGTATCCAGGAGTTTTGATGCGAACTGGGATCAGGACCCAGCAAAACTCAAAGAATCAATCAACAAATTCGTTGTCGAAAAAATGAACAATGAGCACTCCGGCAAAGTGGTCGCTGGCTCCGAAATAGAAGAATTCCTAAGTAGGGTTGACAGACTTTCAAATGAAGATTTGCAATCAATTTACAATAAGCTCAAAGCTGATTCTCAGGATTTAGTTAAATACGCCAAGATTCTTTCTGAGGACAGGAAGAAAAAGCCAAGCTTAAAGAAAAAAGGAGAAGAAAAAGAAGAAGAGGAAGAGAATGAAAGCCTATGAATTGACCCTTCTTTCCCCTTTATATTACAGAAGTAGAATTGAGTCTGGAGCAGCCGGGGCAACAACTACATTCCCATGGATAGGGGATCTTTCGATGATCTATGCAATTAACAATACACTTTGTTTTAAGCAAATAAGATTTGGATACGCATCACATAGACCAAATTATAGTGAGATTACCGATCTTGGTTTTATTCTTAGTGTATTGGAACCGGTTTCCGAATGCACATTCACAAAAGTCTTTGACATTGCCACCAGCTTCATCAGCGAGGGTTACCCGCAGGGTAAAGCAATAGCAGATTCCGAGAGAGCACCAATGAGAAACTGGATGAGACGTCAGGGAATAGAACCAGGTAATAAATTTTCATTCGTGAGTTGCTTTCTAGGAGATCAGGTAAAATTTCCGGAGGTCTTCACTGTAAGACTTGGAAACACGCGGGAATCCCTAGCAATAGTAAGGGAAAAGCCAGTTCAGGATATAAAAGAGATAACACTGAATCTTTACAGCCTTTCTCTTGTACTGGGCCCAGATAGATTCAGTGAAATCCTCAAAGATATTAAAAGTGGAAGATATCATATAAGCGTTGAACAAGCTGCATCTCAGTATATTCTGGTCAAGGGAGTACCTATAAGTGAAGCGGCAAGGTTCTTTGCACCTTATAACTGAATGGAAGCGGGAATGAACAGCAAGACATTTCTTTTTAAACCGCAATTTCTCGAATTTTGTGGCGAAAGCGCTCTTGGAGTGAAACTTCATAGGTTCCAGGCAATGATTAGGGACATAGTTAAAAGTCCTTATGATTGTATCTTCATTGACGCCCCAACTGCATCAGGGAAAACTTTTTCTTTTCTTCTGCCAACCGGATGTAATTATCTGACTGTCCGAAGGGTAAAAACGCTTATAGTTTCTCCAACAAATCTTCTAATAGAGCAAACTTATAGTGATATTGTTGGCAAAATCACCGAAAATTCTGAATTAAGAGATATCAATATAACCAAGATCACCGGCAAATCATTAGTTGGTCTTACGCTCCATGAAAGAGCCAAAAAGATTCGACGAGATTTTGTCATCAATGATATAATAATTTCTAATCCGGACATAATTGCCCTTTTTTTAACAGGATTTTATGACATAAATTATGATGAACACAGGGAAAAGGAATTTACTCGTAATCGCAGCACAGAGGACATTTTTTCAGAACTTAATGTTGTAATTTTTGATGAATATCATGTATATTCCGAGGAAGAATTAGGGAAAATAGCTGCCCTGATTTATTTAAGCAAATTGATTCATAACATACCAAAAATTGTTTTCACTTCCGCCACACCCCAAAATAAGCTTAAGGAACTGTTAAGTAAACTTGGATTAAATTGCGCTGATTATCATGAAAGCTCGTTTCCAGACGAGATACCAGAATCGAGGAAGATAAGGGGAGAAGTTTCTCTAACGGTAACGGACCAACCAATAATGGAAGCTTTGGACTATTGTATCGATGACGCTTCAAAAGTTCTTTACTTATTCGATCATAAGATTGATGCTGAAATTTCCAGGGAAAAACTCATAAAAATGGGTTTAGACAGTAAGTACATTGAAGATCTCTCAGGGTTTTCCAACAGAGCAACCTCAAAACAGAACCCATCTGGTAGCGAGAAGTGTATTTTGGCAACGAACGCTGCTGAGCAGGGATTGAATCTGGATGTGTCTCGCTCACATATAGAACCGGGATTATATATAGAGAATTTGACGCAGAGATACGGGCGGATCGGCCGGCAGGGAAAATCAGGTTTTATTACTGTTCACTTTAGAACTCCTTTCGTTGAAAGGATACCTGACAATATCATAGATTTCCAAGATTTAATATCTAATCTTGCGGATAGTTTTTTTAAGAAAGAGATCTATCTTTCCAGAATAAAAAGGCATTTTGCAGCATTTTTGGCTCTATGCACAATTAAAGACGCAAGACACATATTAGGTCCACAAATTCATGAGCTTATAATACACCTCAGAGACCAGCAAATACTTGAAATTTATGAGGCATTGCTATCATTCAACAAGACGGTAACCGATTTATGTAAATTGGATGATCCAGATCCAAGTGACTTGAAGGACTTGAGCAAATGGTGGCACAATTTTCTAATTTCCATAGGATTTTTCAGAGGCCAATCTATGACAGTTCCAGTAGGACTAGAAAGAGAGAGCGGTCTTATGACAACCAGTGAGGATATAATATGGGTTAAAAAATGGTGTTTAACCGAAGTAATTGGTAGCGGAAAAGATTCAATCTATTTGATTAAATCATTTAAAGAGATTCCATCTACGGTCGAGATTCATTTTGCCACTCCCGCGGATAAAATAAGTGTTTCGGAAAGAGAGCTATTAGATAGAGAAAGATTTATTGAAATCTATTTCAAAAAAATATCACATTTTTTGGAAATAGCCTTCGATGATGCAGGGATAATCTCACAGAAAACGTTGCATAATTTGGCCGCTGCATTGAAAATCATATATCCAGGTATGCTAATGCCATTGGAGGTCGAATATGTTTCAAAGTCCCAAATTATCTGA
>JAJYDZ010000349.1 GCA_021790415.1 Thermoplasmata archaeon
AAGATAAAAACAAGTAATGACCGGCAAATCAGTTTAAAACGTGATAGCAGTTGAAAATGCTCATGTATCTAACCCGAAATTAACCAGGTCCGGAGGTATGCGCTTAATGTTTTAAGCGAGTTCGACTGATCGGCTCAAAATATTGCTATTCCTTTAAGTCAATTTAACGTTTTTCGATGAATAATATTCCTAAACTTGAGAAAAAATTTTCGACCTGAAAGTGTGGAGACTCGGAAAACAAAATGGAAATAACTGTTTATTCTTGTAGAGATCTATCAATTTACACCATTGTCAAAATTGCCTCGGTAGGCTATTTAGTAAATCCCATGGAAAGATATAAATGACAGTGCATATTTGTGATGAATATGAATGAAAATCACCCCGATAAATACTCCGCTGATTTAGAAATTTTTGTACCATCTTATAATCTTCAGGGTGACTCTATTCCATTTTATATCACTTCAAAGAATAAAATAGAAAGTGTAGTCATAACATACACCAGTGGATTATCTATAAAAGAACTGTACAATGTAAACCAGCAAGGTATTGAATTAGGAAATTCTTCTATTACTATACACAAATTAAAGATAGGTGGCTATCTAGGAGGAGTGTTTAATTCCTTATTTGACAAAATAAATTATGGAAAGGAGGAGTCTATAACTTTTGAAGTTAGAGCAGAAGAAAGAGAATATAAAACTTCAAGAACCATCGAATTGTTTAGACCGAGCATTTCTGTTAAACCAAAAGAACAGGAGATTAAAATCTCATCTTCTTATGATAAGGAAACTAAAGTGGAGAGTTATAAAGTAGAAGACCCAATAACTATAACAAACAATGGACTTGGAGCGAGTCTAATATCGATTAAAACTGAGGGTGATGATCATGTAACATTAGCCCTTCCTCAGGATTACCTTGATTTAGCAGAAAAACTAATCAATGACTTAGATAGATCAATTGAGGCGTTGGGGAAGAAGTATCCTGCCTATGATGCCACTATTAAACAAATGATGGAAGTTATGAAGAATCCGTTTCCCAGTGAAACTACTGTTTCACAATACAAAGAATCTGCGCAGAGTTTTGACTTAATCCTAGAATCAAATCCCGTTTTTAGGGAAGAGTTCCAAGCAACTTTCATTGCCTCAATTTTTCGTAATATCAGTTTAACTAAGGATTTAGAGACATTTTTAGCATATTTAATGTCCTTAAAACCTCATAAAATAGTCTTGTCTGATCCCCTCATGAGAATCAATCTACCAGGAGGTAAATCATCTTTCAATTTTGTAATAAAACAAACCGACGTTTTAAAAAATGTTTATAAGGACATTATAAAAAAAGTATCCATTGATTGTACTAAGGAAATGACAATTCCAATATCAGAATTATTTGTTTTTAAAGGAAGAGATACTGAATGACAACTCCTTTGGATACCTCAATTAGTAAGATTGCTCTGGCGACAGCTCAGCCGATAATTGAAAAGGGCGTTAGAAAATTAATAGACAAAGTGAAGGAAACGGATAATAAAATATCAGAAAACTTTGAGATCGAGGGAAAGGAAACCTCTATCTTTTGTCCCGAGAGACTTCAGAAGTATTCATTACTTTTAGAGGTTAAAAAGAGCAATATTTTTAAAAATATCCTTGAATTTCGAAATGGTTCTGTAAAAAGAGTTACATTGCGATCTATGATGGGCCTTCAGAAAATTGATGCGATAAGCATAAGTAAACAAGGTTTCAATATAAACATGAAGATGTTATCAGAAGGCGAGAAATACATTTTAGACATTGAATATTATTTGGATGACGATGGTTTCCTTGACGCACTGATTGAGAGAAAAAGACCTAAGGATGTTCCAAATGCTGATTCTATTAGATATTGGATGGTTGCCATGTTAAAGCATCCTGAAGCAATGAAAGGTGAATATGGCAGAATGGACCTTTATGATGTTGATTTTTCAGTGAATGTCGGAATTGACCAAGACCTAGACACTAAAGTTCCAAAAATATTCAGAAATCAACTTGAACAATTGGCAAAAGTTGCAGGTCCTTTAGGTAGGGATGAGATCGTAAGAGAATACTATAAGTTGAGGCAACTCAAAAGCAAAAATTATGGTACTGAAGCTTTGGAATTATTAGGAAAATTGCAGGCTTTATTTATACCTCAAAAATTTTCCAGTTATATTGAGGTAAAAGACGATTTTGCATTTGGGACTATAGAAAGGGGCATAAATGAATTTGATGTGCCATTATCTTGGCCAAGATTTATGAATGTTATATCAAGGACTGACTTAACACTAGAAAAGCCGACTGCTAAAGGATTTCTAGTCTATAAAAAAAATGAATTTCTAGAAGAAGTTTCTAAAATATTTGACTAGGACAGCACATACAAGAGTAGTGAGAAGATAGAGGAGGCATTAGATACTTTGAAGAGTGAATTATAGAATGATAAAACTGTAATCCACTATAAATACCATATCAGCCAGTGCAAACCAAAGTACAATTACCAGATATTCTCACTCACTAATGGGTCATACTCATACACTGTGGCAACTTCCAATAAGACCTATTACACGTCATCTCCCTTATCAAAATCTATTACACTTTCTTCGGTGACATACTTCGTTACTTTCACAGAAACCGGATTGCCTTCAGGAGTAGTTTTGTACTTGAATGGCTCTGGTCTATCAGGATATGAAACATCTCCTGCTGATATATCATTCAATCTTTCGAACGGTACATATTCATTTACTGTAACCAACCTGAGCAACTATTATTCCACAACAACTCATTTCTCCGTGGTTATCAGCGGCAAGAACGTTACTGAAGTAGTGGACTACTATTACTGGGCGTACATCTCTGGGGCGATATCTCCCACAAACACTAATCTTGTAATAAATGGCAAATCTGTTTCGCTTCTTTCATCGGGATCATTCAACATATCTGTTCCAAATGGTACCTATCATGTTGTCATATCCAGTTCCGGATACGTATCTTACTACAGCAACTTTACATTGAACTCTGGAAATGCCATGAATTTGACAATTAATCTAAAGCAAGTATCTCATCCATCTACACTTACAGGTATTGATCTCTATATAGTGGTGGGTGCAGTAATTGCTGTTATAGCCATCGGTGCTGCAGTCGTGTTAATTAAAAGAAGAAAATAATCAACTTCAATACATATAGACCACATCATAAAATAGAGAACCTGACCTTAGATTATAGGATTAAAAATCTG
>JAJYDZ010000350.1 GCA_021790415.1 Thermoplasmata archaeon
GAGGGTAATATTTACCTTTTTGCTTTAATTTTTTAGTAATTGTTAAGTGATAATGTCCTAATTTGCCTTATTTTTACACATTGAAATCTATCATGTTACTTCTTTGATTTTTTTACCAATCTCTTTCACATACTTGATAATTTTTTCTGAATTTATGATCATTTTGTCGAAAGAATAAAGAATTATTGCGTCCTGATCTGCACAAAACATCGCTATTATTAATTTATCCGCATCCTGGATGTGCGTATCTAATTCTTCAATTTTACCATAATGTGTATTAAACCCATTGTTTAAAGATGGTGCATCTACTATTTCCAGATGTCCATCACTGATTATTTTCTTAATTTTTGTTATATTGAGTACGACTTTATCAAATGTTATCCTGCTATCGTATTCATAAGTAATTACCCTTTTAAAGCATTCGCCAAGAGCAAGTTTGTTGATTCTATACACATCATTGGACCAATTGTTCCTTTCAAGTTTTGATTTAACAGCTTGATTCAAATCGGGATTGTCTGGAATGAGATAATTCAACAAAAAGTTGGAATCTATATGAAATATTACCTTTCCATTTGGCAACGAAACACCTAATTGGAAATAATACCTAAACGACTCATTTCATTTATTACATTGTCAACGTAATTGGAATCTTTACTATTTGCCTTTAATACGTCTTCCTTAAATTCTTTGGTTCTTTTTGTAGCATAATCTTTGGATTTTGAGGTTAAAAACATCAAATAAGTAGATGCAATTTCCAGCCAAAGAACTTCTTTCACTTCCAATTTTTCTGCAAGTTTCTTTCCATCATCGCTCATAGTTTCTTGAGATTCCGCAATATCCTCCTCTATCAAATTATAGTAATCTTTAGGTAATTCTTTGGAGTAGGGCCCCCTGAGATACATTGAGAATGGATAGTCGAAATCATGTGTTTTATTTGCAATAATATAGACTACTTTTTGCAGTCTCAATCTATTATTAAAATTAGTGCTGATAATAACATCTTCATTGTCGTTTATCATTGAATCTGATACATCCTCTGGTTTCATTTTTAGAATGTGGAGCAGATCTAATAGTTTTTTATTGTTCATTTACTCCCTGTGATTATTAAAATTGTATTAATTAGTTTTATTAATATTGCATAATCTCATAAAATTGCAGATTTTAAAAGTAGGTGTTTCCGCTTCTCTTTCGAATTATCGATTGATTCACTGTCAATTCTGCTCAGATTAATGGTTGGCTCAGGGTTGAATCCTAACACTTTTTATGGATCAACTGCACTAGCCTTCTTAAGGCTCAGGAAACTTTGGGTTCTGGCATATTTCGAAATTGCAAGGAAAGTGTTCAATCGCCAAAGAAAGGTCTGTGCATCAAGTTCATTAGCGATAAAAATGCAATGGTTGCAATGAGAAACTATGAAACAGAGATTAATGATTCTCTCAGGCATGCAACTCGGGATGAATCTGAAGAGCCTCTTGGCAATTTTTGCGATTCTGCGTTTTCAGAGACACGAATGAGAATATATTAATCAACTAACCATTTATAAAGATATAAACTTGAAGAAATGTAGCAGATGCTTTCAAAGATATAATTAGAAATTGGGAGATTATAATTGGGGAGGATAATACAACCCAATAATAAGCCATGTATTATACTTGGAATGCGTTCCAACGAAAAAATGTAAGTCCCTTCCAGACATATATGAGTAGTATTTCTCGATAAATTTTTCACGCAAGGTGTTCTCATCACGGTAATTCCTCTTCCATTGTCTCCACGATTCTATCATTTCCCAATCCTCACACATTATCTTATGCCCTTTACAGTTCAAATCCTCACATTTGAAATGATATCGAAAAATGAAGGGTATTTTTTCGATATTTATTATCTTCTCACCAAATAGAGTCATCTGTATTTCTTTGTTTATCTCCTTTTCATCACCAGTAAGATCTTCTACCTCGTCTATAGAAAGCCTTTCGATATGCTTTGGTTTTATGATTCCTAATGAAGTTGAATCGAGATCTTTCATCATTTCCAATTCCTCTAATGATTTTGAAACCATGGGGAGAATAATTTCATTTCTCTCTTTCCAATCCCTACTTGGGCCAGTGTCCACATGAGATAGAATTTGTATGTTTTCATGCTTGATCTTGTAGCTCTCTTTTCTCATCAAATATTCTGATGCCTTCTCACATTCAATTGATACCCATGTATATTTTCTCAATCCACTATTTTCCGTAAATTTATTCAATGGCATAGGATATAATCTGATGAATTCACCACTTTCAGTTATTCCAGCAGTGCAGACACAGGCACCATATTTTTTGCTATTCTCGGGATATGCCTTCACAGTTATGAAGACTCTCTTCAGTTGATTGCTCAAATATTCACCACCTCATAGCCCATTTTTTCAAGTTTTTCTGTGATTATGCTTCGGTGGCATTCCTTGGGATTATCTTCGAGACACATTATTGCAGAAGTCTTCATATTTACTGCTGAAACCAGAAGTTCGAAAGATGGAGTGTGTAGTTCAAGCCATTTTCTATAATTCTCAAAGAAAGTTTCAGGTTTGTTGTTAACTTTTATATCTGTCCTCATAACACGAGGAGCCCCTAATGATGGAAGGTTAATATATCCTATTCCTGATTCTTGAAGTTTTCTATTGAGCGCTTCACCCATAAAATCTTTTTTCCAGCTAAAAGCGTTGTTCCTTACATCTATCACACTTTTTATCCTATTCTCTTCCAGCATATTGATGAATATTTCTATCTTTTTTGTTTGATAACCAATTGTGAATGCTTTGCCACCCCTATTCTGTTCGGTTCTCATTAGAATTCCTTCACCTAATAATTCAAGATTCATTGTATCCCCTTTGTTTCTCTTCAGCGCTATTAATAGATCTTTTGGTATTGATACCGTATATGAACCATGCTGGAATTGTATCTTTCTCGCAAATATTTTTTTATTATTCATTATCTTCCATTGGGATATTCCCAATGGAATAATAAGATTCCTATTATTTCTAATATAATTAAAATCTTATGGAAAGATGATAAAGGTACATAAGAGAGTCTTTCAGGAGCTCAAGTGGATTAGGGATTCTGAGAAGAGAGAGCCAATAAATTATTGACTTGATAGATGAATATCAGAAAACACATCGTGCGGAGACTCCCGCATGAACCCATATTTAAGCTAGGCAAATAAGAAGGTCAGTATATTCCTTGATCTTGTATAATA
>JAJYDZ010000351.1 GCA_021790415.1 Thermoplasmata archaeon
CCTATGGCTATTGCACCTCCTCTCACATTGAACCTGTCCATATCAATTCCAAGCTCTCTCTGCACTATCAAAGAAGCCACTGAAAATGCTTCGTTGTGTTCCACCACATCATAGTCATCAATCTTGGTCCCTGTCCTGGAAAGTAACTTTTTAGTGCATGGAATCGGCGTCTCAACAAAATCCCTTGGTTCAAGTGATGCCGATTCAAACGCTGTTATTTTTGCCAGAGGTTTAAGGTTGTTATCGTTCACGTATTTTTCGGAAGCAATTACCAGTGCTGATGAACCATCAGAAAGTTGTGATGAATTTCCTGCGGTCAGAACCCCATTTCCACCAAAAGCAGGCTTGAGTTTCTGGAGTTCCTCAAAGGTAGTCTCTCTAATTCCTTCATCTTTGCTTATTCCACTCACTGGAACTATTTCATTTGAATAAAAGTTTTTTTCAGTATTTCTGTGAGCGAGATCAAAGCTTCTAAGTGCATATTCATCAGCCTCTTTTCTCGTGATTTCAAATTTCTTTGCAGATCTTTCGGCAGAAATTCCCATATGCTCATGATAAAAAGCGTCCAGAAGGCCATCGTTAAGCATGGAATCCATAAACTCCAGTTTTTTGTTGAGCAGCTGTTTTGCCCCCCATCTCACCTCAGAAGGAACCATTAATGGAGAATGACTCATGCTTTCCATCCCTCCTGCGACTATAAGACTTTTTTCTCCAAGCGCAATCTCTCTGTATGCATGTTCTACTGCCAGCATGCCGGATGCACAGACAACGTTGACTGTATATTTTGTGACTTCGCTGGATAATCCAGACAGGGTCGCCACCTGTCCAGCTGGATTCTGCCCAACTCCAGCCTGCAGCACATTGCCCATTATGACTTCCTCAATATCTGACTGCACAACTCTTGATGCCTTAATGGCACCCTTTACTGCTTCTGAACCCAGTTCCGGTGCAGTTACCGCTGCAAAAGACTTTCCAAATTTACCAATTGGGGTTCTCTTTGCAGAGAGAATGTAAACATTATCCATAGCTATCAGTCAGTAATGTCCATTTCAAATAATATTATTTCGCGAAACAACTACTTACAACGATCGGGGATTTCCATAAGCTCCAGTTTCATGTAAGTATCAAAATCTCTTTTACTCTGGGAAATTAGTAATATGGCTAATTATCAATCAAACCAGTTATCATCGGGTTCTAGAAAAAGTCCTTTATCCCCACGAACCGATGGTTCACCACTCAACCATTACACCAGAAAATCCAATCCTATTTTGCCAGTAAGGAAGATGTTATGAACACATTCAAAACAGTCAAGATCCATCTACAGTGTTCTGCTTACAAAAAATTATGTGGCTATTCCTCGGGAACAACATCTTCCATTTCTTTCTTTACCCTTGAGAGTTTTTTCAAAACGTATCTGGTTACGTAACCGGATATAAGATTCGTTGTCTTCTTTGATACATCTTTAAGATTCTCTTCAAGTATCTCTCTATTTTTGTAGAAGTCCACACCGAAGACATTCTCATTTTTTTCGACAAGATCGATTGAAATATGCTTTATATTTGATGACCTGATACTTCCCATTTTACCTTATGGTTAATCTTTTAAGCCTATATTAAGCTATCACAGAACTCGCCTTGCTACCCAAAAAGAGAACCTGTGTGGAACAGCAGATCAAAAATCGTCTTCTGAAGTCTTATTTTCAGCCATTGGAATGGTAGTGAGTGGATCTGAACAAATCATTTTTGACGGGATGAATATCCTGATGTTACCAACTATTATCTTCACTCTTTACACGATGTTCAACAGAATCAACATACTGTAAAGAATTCTCATTCCTGGGGAGGTGCCACAAGAACTGGAATATGACTGAGTTTTATGAGTTCTGAACTGACAGATCCCAGAAGAACCTTGCTTAGCCCGGAAAGTTTTCTTGTCCCAGTTATTATCAGGTCCACACTATTATCTCTTGCGGCTCTTACCATAACATTCGCAACCTGGTCACCAGAGGAATCAAGTTGCAGAAACCTTGCATTGATTTTTTCAGATTCCACAAACTCTTTCGCTTCTTTTATCACTTTATCTGCAGATTCCTCCTGTTTAACATAAACAGAGGGGGGAACATATGAGTCGAAAGTGGGTCCTGAACCAACCACTGTCGGTGTAACATACACGATCAGGTATTCATCCACAATTGGTTTGAGTTTTAGGGCAAATTTCATCGCTTCCCGTGATGCTGATGAATTATCAAAGGCTACAAGAATCTTCACAGTTATGATTGTTTAAGGTCAATTTAAATCTTTGCTTTTCGAACATGTCTGGTGAGATTACTTTTTGAAACAGGGGACCATCCTCATAACTGTGGCTCCTTGTCCTTGAACAGCCAAAGAAATCATACTGTTCGTGACAAATTTTCAGCGGCAAAGACTTTTTCCCGGTCTATTAGATGAAAAGCTTCTCCCGTGATTAACCCAGAGGTCAAAGCCAGAAGCGCATCCACAAATATCTCTGCAAACACAACATTGGGGTAAAGTACTTCAAGTATTATCCTCGCCATGAACGATATCAGCCAGAAGAACAGTATTGCCTGACTTCTTTTATAGTAAACCACATCTCCATTCATGAAGAATGATACAGAACTCCCAAATCTGAGTCCAAGGATCAATCCAAGAGGCAAAAAGAGTATTGTTGCATAAATGTCGTAATTGAAAGGACTCAGCACGAATATGAAAATCACCGATAGTATGCCATATAGAACTGGTGCGCGAAGAACTCTTGATATTCTGAAAGGTGATCCTCTAACCCCTCTCGACACACGTCTTACAGCTATGAATGCTATAATGACCAGAAGGAACAGATAAGAATAAAAACTCGGTGTTGTGGGGTTGTTGGAAACAGAGGAATAAGGCACTAACATTCAGAAGTAAATATTTTCTCCATATATAAATAATCCAGGGAGTTCAAAATATAAACCTTATATCCTGAGCCATGAGTGTTTCTTTTCTCCTTCTTCCATCAATCCGGAAATCAGCTCTTTCTGTTTTGAGTTAAGGTGTTTTGGGACAACAACTTTCATTACAACAAGGAGATCCCCTGAACCTTTTGCATTAAGGTGAGGCATGCCAGATCCCCTGACCCTGATTATATCCCCAGGCTGTGTTCCAGCAACTATCTTTATTGAATGCTGCCTGCCAAACACTTCAATCGTTCGTTCTCCACCTAAAGCC
>JAJYDZ010000352.1 GCA_021790415.1 Thermoplasmata archaeon
GATTTAGCGGTTTCCATTATAAGTTTCCTCCGCAAACCGGAGGAACGGAAACCCCAGCTAATCGGAGGAATAGAGCTTCCGCTCCCCGATTAGCTTTACAATCTCAAAAGGTGAGGTTGTTTAAATAAGGTTTATAGGTCTTTGTCAAAGGTCAGAAGAGTCAAGGGGTGATTGTTATTCTGGCAGTACCCAACAAATTATAAAATTCCCATTCGTATTCTTCAACCTTTGTACTTCGTCAAGACTCTTTAATTCTATTCTCAAATTGCGACCAACTTTTCATAATTAACTCACCTCATTCAGAGCTTTGGTCAAAATAATCATCATCAACTCTATAGGTTCTGTAAACAGTGTCCTCGATAAGACCTACTCCTTTTGCCAGCATTACTTCGGCCAAGTCATATGCATCGACCCACGCAATATTTTCACTGTGGCTTCTTATATATTTTGTCGCATTTCCATCGAATCCAGTAAGTGCCACAAACACTCCTGCCTTTACATCTGATTTTAGTACTTTTTCATAAAACTGAGTCAAAGGAGATAAGTCAACAGGTTTTTTCCAATGCTTAGCCTGTATGTAGATCCTTTGCGCTCCCAGTGTATCAAGTTGAACTATTCCATCAATGCCCCCATCCCCTGGGCCGCCATGTGCCCTTAGCACATCATTTGCATCTCTTCCATATCCAATACGCGGTAGGAGGTCCGCAATAAATATCTCAAAATATTTATGATCAAGTTCCTTCATCTTATCAACAAGATCACTCACCGTTTTCTCTTTGAAATCTTCATATGCTTTGGCGAGTCTCTCTCTTGGAGTTTCTCCTGCATTTTCATCTTCCAAAGAATCAGTAGAAACAGGTCTGGAGAGGTGTTTGCTTGTTGAATGTTTACCAAGTCCTTTTTCCCTATACCAGGTGTCTAAGGCCTTTGAGTCACTTCTAAGCAATTTAAGGGTCAATGGAGCAAATATTCCGGTTTTTCTTTTTTTCAGTAACTCACTTCCAGCTGAGGTTAGTTCAAAGGTTCCTCTACTGACATGGTTTACGTACTCCCCCCTCCTGAGATAAAGGAGAGCCCAAAGTACCCTATCATCAATTTTGGGTCTGCTACCTGAAGGTATCAATTCAGATTGCTCCTCTGCAGACAATTTAAAATGTTTTACAACATGCTGAATAGCTTCACTATTGGTATGTGTCTTTCCATCAGATAGTAGTTCTAAAATTGGCTCCATACATTCTTGGTAGTTCGGTAAGGACATAATATTGAGACGGCATTTGTTTTAAAAATTTATGCATACATACCTCCAGTAATGTCCCAAACTGGAACTATCTCTTTTCTTGAAATGTTTTTTTCACTTTACAGTTTAGTGTCGTCTCGAATCACAACTCCTTGGGAATATAATCGGCCACAGTTAAATTATTAAGCAGTTATAATGTTATTCAGACATTAGAAGAGGTTTCATGTCGAATCAACCAAAAAACCCCAAGAAAGTTGGCCTTTGGTATAAATTCACTAAGGGAATAGGTCATACATTCTCTAGCATTTCTTTAGAAGCCGATAATGAGGGGAAAAGAATTGAGGATGCAGCAAAAGAACATATGCTTCAATATATGTTCAAAAGGGATATTTATGATTTGATCGATAATTTCAACTTACCTGACCCCGAAGAAAATAAGGACGCAGACACTGCAGAGATTGTTAGAGAAAGGAAGACTCTGGATGAATTGAGGGCGTATGTCAAAGGTAAAGTGGATTTAGTAAAGTTAGAAAATTATCTTGCTCGATATCCGCATTTAGGGAATATTATCCCTCAAGGGAATATCAAAGCAAGTGAAGTTGCAAAATATGCTCGAATAGTTGCGGCCCTGCGCCAAGAAATCCATTGGGTTCAGTACAATATTATCAACATCTTAAAAAAAGAAGGACCCGGAAATTATGATACAAAATCCTACATCGACTATTGGCTAAAGCAAATTGACGATAACTGGTCCTCTTTCAACGGTGCTAGGGAAAGACTAGAAGAGAAAGAAGAGACACTTTCTTCACTGGGTTTCGATATGAAGATATACTCTGCATTGACTTCAATTTCTGAACAGTGTGAACGGTTATTTCGAGATTTTTACAAACATATTGAGGAAGCTACTAATGGCATAAGCTACAGTCAACAATCACTTAGTCATTTCGATGATCAGTTTGGCAGTCTTGACAATGGATTGTTTATAGAACTCAGAAAAATTAGAGGGTATAGTCATGGCTTTGAAATTAACGAAGAGACCAAAGAACGACTGAAATTCTTAGTTGAGATAAGAAATCAGGTCAATAGTTTGTTTCTCGCTAGATTCAACTTTAAGCTCTTTTATGAAGAGGTTGAAAAATCGCTAGACCAGATTAGTAGAAACTGCTATGATAGCAAAGGTCTTGTCACTAATCTGGCTTCCCTAGGCACAATTATCGATAAGATTAATGTAGATAGTCTCAAAAGGAAAATGAAATCAAAGCCCAAAGAAGGATCAATAAATACATTAGAAATCTTTTTGCAGGAAAATTACCCTCACTACGACCCAATTATCGTTAAGAATTTGCGGAATATAATGATCATAAGAAATCAATGGCCAATACATGATAACACCTCAAAGGGAATCAAACTAGTTGAGGAAATCTACGGAACATATCCTGTGGATGATTATAGTATCTTTTGGGATAGGATACTAAACCTTTATCAGCAAAGTCTTGCGATATTAAAGGGGACTATGAGTACGGCATAGGCTTTTTTATTTTGCTCCGGTCGTTGTATAGAGTGCTTCATATTGTGCTGTAACATAGAATGAATAGCCACTAATCTAACCATTAGAAGGATTGACTCTTTGCATCTTATAGAATGACTTAGTATGGGCTCCTTTACCTCTAGTTATTCTTTCAAGTAATCCCAATTCGTACATCTCAAGGAGTACTTTTGACAATCTTTGAGAAGATAGATTAACACCATTCCTGGCTAGCTTTTCAGACAATGAAGAGGAATGGAAGTAAAACTTAGGATAATTACTCAGATAATCAAGTATTTGGACCCATTCCCTGGGGATATTGCCTTCTATTTTAATTCCATTCCACCTCCAAATTTCCTGAATTTCAGAATGTCTAAGATTGTGACCTTCACCTCATGTTTCAGGATTTCAATTTCTTCCTTGGTCAACTCCCCCTTTACAACGATGGTAAGGCCTGAC
>JAJYDZ010000353.1 GCA_021790415.1 Thermoplasmata archaeon
ATGAATGTGGGATTACCTTTGCGATGATTGATATTTATGAGCGATCTTCTTCCTGAGCTAGAACAAAAGAGAGAACTTTTACGTAATATGGTTGAAGAGCATATTCGTAAGAGAGACGATGCTGCTGATGAGAGCCATTATTATGCTGAAGAGCGTGACAAGCTAAACCAGAAAGTCCGCGAAATGCGGGAAGAAGTTAAGAAAAAAATAATGGAAAAAGGGCAACTCATTGAAAAAGTTCAAAAGATGAGGGATGAAAAAGAAGCTCATTACAGTAATCTCGCCGAGACCAGAAAGGAATACAGAAAAATAAGAGATTCTATCAAGACTCAGGGTATTGACCCAAAGGATTTGAGGATGAAGGAGAGAGATCTCCAGAAGCTTGAACTCAAGCAGCAGACCACCCAAATGAAGAAGGAAGAGGAGCAGAAGGTTGTAAGAGAAATTAGAAGGCTTACAAATGAACTTAAGAAATTAAAGGCTGCCCGTGAAGACGAGTTAAAAGAAAACGATACCATAAAAGGCGTTACAGACAAGCTTAGCGCTGAGAGAAAGACCGTAGATGATTTTAAGAAGGAAATAGAAGGGATATCAAACCAAATCAATCAAATTAGTGACGAGATAAACACTGCGCTTCAGGAACTTGATGAAACAAGGAAAAAAGCAGATGAGTTTCATGAGTTGTTTATAAAGTATAATAAAGAATCTGAGAAAGAACACGATGCTTTTATTAAAGCCAAAAACGAATTAAGGGACCTTGAAAAAGTTTTAGGCTCAATCAAGACGAAGGCCAGGGCAACTAGAAAGAAGGAAAAAGAAGGAGAATTGCAGGAAAAAGCGGTTACCCTTTTTGACAAATTCAAGAATGGTGAACAATTAACAACAGAAGATCTCCTTATTCTTCAGAAGGCAGGCTTCCTTTAACCTTACTTTAAAGGGACAAGTTTCAGGTAAGCTTAACTGTCATTTACCATCTGATCTGAGGATAGGGCAACATTATACACTCTTGAACCGCTTTGAAGGCTAAGATCGGGTGAAATTACACTCTCGTGGATAATGCAGTCAGAACCAATCGTGGTGTTTCTCATTAGAACCGATTTGTAAACTTTTGATCCTGATCTTACTCTTGAACATTCCATTATTATTGAATCTTCGATATCGACGTTCTCCCCAATTTCAACATTATTATAAATTGCAGATCCGCGAATTGTACCGCCCTCTCCAATCTTGACTTTTTCGGAAATGAATGTGGGACCGACAAGTTTAGTATTTTTTAAATTTTCCGAATTCCTGATTATAAATTTACCCTCGGTGTTCTCGGAGTTTATTGTCTTTCCATATTTTTCAACCATTATCTGGTTTGCTCTTATCATGTCCTTTGGCCTACCCGTATCAAGCCAGGTGCCATTTCCTTTGTATCCGTATATATCGATCCCCTTCTTCATCAGTTTAGGAAACAGATCCTTAGAAAAATCAAACTGGGATCCATCAGGAATTTCATCAAGTATCTCTGGCTCTATAACATAAATGCCGGCATTGACCAGGTTGGAAAAAATCTCCTCTTTCGATGGTTTTTCCAAGAATCTCACTATCTTTCCATTTTTCAGTTCAACAATGCCCATTTGAGATGGATCTTCAACTTCAGAAAGAACGATTGTTATCTTAGCTTTGGAGTTTCTGTGAAATTCTAAAATTTCCTTTATGTCAAAATCTGCCAATACATCTCCACTCCCAACTATGAATGTATCATCAATGAATCTTGACACAAGTTTTATGCCACCTGCAGTTCCAGCAGGCTCCTTTTCCACTGAAAATAATATGTTTTGATGCTGGTCCTTATATTCAAGGACCCCGGTTATCAGGGATTCAAATTTATATCCAGTCGTTATAATTACGTCATTGATGCCAGCTCTGCTGTAGGCATCTAGGGAATAGCCTATACATGGCCTCCCCGCTATGGGAACTAGCGGTTTCGGTATTGAATATGTGATTGGCCTGAGCCTGGTCCCTTTTCCTCCTGCCATTAAAACTGCTTTGACTCCCATAGGAACCTTATAGGTAAATTTCTAATTAAGTTTTTATCATGACGACCTTCAAATTCTTTAAAGATCGAACGCACTGGGTGTATGCGTCATGATCATGGAGTGGATCATACAGTATAACTACAATACTTTTGCAAAACGACCTCAAAACATAATGAATTTAAGCTTCTTTCCAATGTCTGTCCGACAGTTGTATGACTTCTAAAGGTTCTGTTGCATCCATAACTAATATGATCAGTGAATTTTCTGATCTCATGACAGCTGGAATGAAGAAAAAGGTAAAGAAACATTTCAGGGAATACATGCTGGGCATAATGATACCACCTGAAATAAGAAGGAAGAGTATTTCCAACATATCCTCACTTATATCAAAATGTGATCAGAGCACGTTGAATCGGTCATTTCATGCGGTTGATTCAGCAGCACTTGAACAGAATTATATTTCATATTTGAAAGCGAGGATCGGTACCCACCGTGTTGAGTTCATAGGTGACGATACAATTCTTGGGCATCCGGGTTCAAAGGTCATGGAGAATGTGGGATGGTTTTTTGATCATGCATCGGGAAACAATGTGCTTGCACACCAGCCGGTAACAACGATGCTTCACGATCTTGACACGGGTGAATCCTATCCCTTCCTTACGCGAATGTACGTGAAGGAGAATAAAGATGGAAATGAAAACAATGGATTCAAGACCAAACTTGAGATCATGGAAGAATTGTTTGGAATTGCCTCCATGAATTTCAATATGAAAGGAAAGGTTGTCGATTCATGGTATTCAAGCTTCTCATTCCTTGGAGAGCATTTCACCACTGAACTGAAGTCAAACAGGAAGGCATCATTCCAGGAACTCGGAAAGATGACACTAAAGAACAAAGATATGTTCTACACAATAGATGAGATCCTGCAAACCGCATTCCTGATGTATAATAACGATACCGGTATTCTATCGGAATTTCCACTATACCGTTCGTTCAATGTCTGGTTAACTAATGGTAAACCCGCTAATCTTGTCGTTCTCTACAATCCTGAAAACAGAAGGAAGAAGTTCCTTGTTTCAGACTATCTTGAAGACGATGACATTATGGTTGCATGGAAACACCGCTGGTCGATTGAAACATTTCATAATGATGCAAAGGATCTGGGTATGGGAGAGTATCA
>JAJYDZ010000354.1 GCA_021790415.1 Thermoplasmata archaeon
CGATGTTATTCTGATTTGTGATCAAGTTTCCATCGAAATAATCTTCAATATTGCTGACTTTTATTTCTCCTTTGTCTATGTCCTTTCTAGCTACAGGTGGGTTTTTCTCTTCCAGGTTCCTGGACATGTCAATGTACCTGTCGTGTTTTTCATCCCATTTTCTATCTTTCAATGATACATATTCCACTCTCGCCTTCCATTCTTTGTGTATTTGATTTAAGATATTTACTTGATTTTCATTAAGAACTACCGCAGTTTCAAACCCTTGATCCATTCCATGTTTGGATATATTTGCGGTCATAATCATTCCAAGAGAACCGTCAACAACTATAGATTTCCCGTGGAGAAGATGATGACAATATACTTGTCCATTGTTTTTTACAATCTCCTTCATGAACTCTAAATTTGCTGGATTAGGACGGGTGAATACTGTAACTGTAATCCCATTCTTAGCCTTCTTAATTAATTCAACTGCTATTGGATGCGAAATGTCGAACGTCCAGGAGGAAATAGATATCGAATTCTCTGACTTTGAAATCATATCAAGGAGTTCATCCCTGATTAGAGTCTGTTGATTTACAGTCCATTTAATTTCATTGGGGATGTAAGTAAGATCTGCAAATTCTGAATGTTCTCGTGTTGCTTCTAAACTTCCCATTTTATTTGGAAAAGATGTTAATATTCTCTTTGAAACAACCCAGAACCCTATTATGAACTGACGATACAGTTCAAAGGCAGCTGAACTGGATAGTTCAACGGCAATCTCCAAGTTTTTATTCATTGCTCTAATTGTAATGTTGAATGTGAAGGTCATTGCCCTCGGGTTGGATTTTGGATCTGAAAGTATGAACTTCGAATGTAGATTTTCTCCTGATTTCAATAGTGCCTTTGTACCTAGACTGTTAAGAAGTTCTCTAGCAGCTTCTTTCCTCTCTTCATATAAAGTATCATCATCCATAGAATCTGAAATCTGTGTTTCTGCAGATGTTAGAATATAAACCCTTACTCCACGTTCAGTGCATTTAACTATTTCTCTGAAAATATCTGACTCCTGAATTATGAAGCTGCTTACACATAAAACATCCCTAGTTGTGGATATAATCTCTATTATTCTATCATGAAGCTTTTGATCTCCTGATTGATATATTCCTTCAACACCTGAGATGATAGGAGCATTATATTTTTCCTTTATTCTTATCAGACCCAGTTTTACAACTTCATTCCTGATGTCTATTTCTTTTTCTACTTTCTTTCCACTGATCATTTAACCACCTAAAATTCAGACCTTATTGATTGTCAGATCCATTGGGACTTGGACATACCAATATTCTGCTGGAAGTTTCTCTTTAGATTTCTTAGCTTTTTCATAAAGATGATCGATGAAACCAGTCATATCTATTTTATTGGGTGTATATGATTTAAATTTCCTCATTACTTCCTCCAAGATCATATCATACTTGATTTCGGTGACATATTCATTTATCTTATTTTGAATAAGATCGAGAAGCCACTTAGATGCATCTTCTATCGACGCCGGTTGTACGTTTATATCAACTGAATCAATTGTGAAACTTCCTAGTTCTTCATCAATTTTGACCACTGATTCTTCAATTTTTTTAGTGAAGTTTATTCTTTCTTCCAGTTTGGTATCATCATATTTCACCAAACAATATCCCTGATCAAGTGGTTCTCCCTTCCATTTGAGATCATGAGAATTTACGAATGAATTCCACACGTTTTTCACATTAATCATGTTTTCCAACGTGCGTGTAATTTCCGATTTTTCTTTTTTTAACTTCATCTCCACTTCATCGATTCCAACGGTAACAATAGATTCGTATTTTACTTTTCTTTCAATCAATCTTACATTTTCCTCAATGTCCATAATCCCGACGTGTTTTACTTCATTATTAAACCACACTAGCGATAATTTTCCCTTGCATTGTGAGAGAATATTCGGCACCTTCATCAGTTCCTCTTTTTTATTATCATTGGTGTGATTTTTCCTTTCGTTTGGAGTCTCAACCAGAAGGAAAATATCGGCGATCAAGGGATTTGATGTGACATCAATATAATAGTTTCCAGTTAGCGGCATATATATATCTCCATTTACGGCTTTACGCCCATATTCAGTCAGTTTTCCATTGCTGTCAACAAACCCTATCTGTTCATATCTCCTCAAAATGTTGGTTGACATAGCTAGTGATTCTTCTGGCAATAAATTTTTATGAATAAGTTCTTCAGATAATAACCCATTTTTTTGTGCCAGTTTTAAGATCGTTGTTATATACGGTCTATATTCTTTAACTCTTATTTCCGCAAGACATTCATAACGTTCTCCTTCAATTTCTCTTTTCAGAATTATCTTTTTACTTGCCAAGTTTATCATCACCTCTAACGTTAAGATCTAAATCCTCATTTATTTCTAAAGCAAGCTTATAAATTAAAGTGTCTTTATCCTTTGGCCTAGTAAACACCTTCTTGTTTCCAACTATTACAAGCTGATATCTTGCCCTAGTTATCGCAACATTGATCCTGTTCTTGTTATCCAAGAATCCTAAACCTCCCATCCTTACCATAGAAAGAAAGACTAGATCTGCTTCTCTTCCCTGCATCGAATCAACGTTTCCTATTGATATTTTAACTGATTTATCCTTGTTGTAAAAGACTGACCCTCCCATGTTAAACCTTTCCCTCATCTTCTTTTTCAATAACTTGGTCTGAGGTTTATAGAATGATAGAAGCGCAACTGTCCATATCCCATCGTGCTTTTGGTGACCCCCCACGAATTTCAGGAAATAATCTAATTCTTCAATTATTTTGTTTGCTTCGGCCTCATTTTTATTTTCATTGCTGGAAACTGGAGAAACACTTCCTTTACTGGATATTTGCTTCCAGACAACTCGATTTTTGTATCTCTTATAATCCCACTCCCTATCAATCATCCTAGAATCCTTCAAAGCATCGGGATTTTCGTCTTTAGAGGAATACACCAGAGTTCTAGGATAATGTGAGATATCCGGATGCATCCTGCACTGATAACTTAACCTGGTCCAGATAGATTCCCTGCATTCTTTAGGAAGTCCAGATTCAAGAACAGTTTCCCTGAAAAACTGATTGATCTTGGTGTTACCGGTAATTAATATCTCTATGATTGATGGAAGATTATAGCATTTAATATCTGTTAATCTATCAACAAT
>JAJYDZ010000355.1 GCA_021790415.1 Thermoplasmata archaeon
GAGACCTCCATGATCCGGAAAACCGCTTTTCGCATGCTCTTTATGTATCTGTTCTTCTCTATAATATTATTATCATAGTGTTCCAGTTCTGTGATGGTGCAGGTCAGATATAAAGAGTTTTTTCACCGAAGTGGTGCAAATCCTTTGGTGAATTGTGGCTTTAAAGGAGTTATTGTAGTTTTATCATACTAGCTTGCAGATATCGATCTAAATGCTCCATTTTCCTTTCAATATCTTCTTCAGAACTCAAAAATGGATTAATAGCTTCTTCCCTTTGGACAACTTGTCTTATTATTTCTAAAATATTTTCAGAATCTGGGAGCTCCTCATCGTCTCTATTTTTCTCTAGAACAATGCCAAGTTGTTCTTTAAGCTTTAAGACGTCTTCACTATCCTTATGCTCTAATGAAATGAGATCTTCAACGTTCATCGGACTTTGCGGAAAGAATAGGTATTCACGGTCTCTCTGACCCAAAGTTTTAACTAGTAATCCTATGGGTATATTACCTTTCATAACAGTTTTTACCATTTCTATATGACTCTTTTCTATACTCTCGTAATATTGTTCTGTTTCATTGGGACGGGCATAGCGCCTTGTATATCCTATATAAAGAGCATCTCTTCCAATAATTAATTCAGCCTCTTTGACAGATTTGTTCTCACATACATATATATTTTCAAAGTGAGCGTAACCTGGTGCTCTCTGCAAAATAATGAATGCGTCTTCAGCGGCCAGCTCAACATGATTTGTAACAAATTTTTCCATTTTATCATAACGGCTGGCTAAATCGTAAATGTGGATTACTCTTAAAAGGACCATGTAATTACTGCTGTCTTCATATTTGGCAAGTTCATCAATATGGTCTAAAAAATAAGGTACTGTGAGTTCGATTCCGATTCCAATTAAGTCTTCCCTGTCTAATTGCAAATAATCCATACCCGTTTTTATAGCCTTATCTTTCATTTCATCTTGAGACCATGCAATATAGGACATTATATTAGAAGGTCCTGCCACATCATCTTCCATAAACATGCCTTTATCGACCAATAGCTGGGAGAATTCATCAAAGGTTCTTTCTCCTCCTGCTTGCATGAGGTATTTTCCATATTTGTTAAAGCTTGCCTCATCAAAATTACTTCTTCGCAGGAGACCAAGTAGTCTGTTCTCCACTTCGATTTTATCAAGGCTAATTAGGTTTTCAAGCTTTGACCGATAGGAATAATATGTGTCGGTGTCCATTTCATTTAGAAACATATTCCAGATATCATCGAAATATTCTTTCTGACCGAGTCTGGATAGTGAGGATGCAGCCATCCATCTCATTGCCCTCTCATTGAATTCACCGTTTTTCAAGTGAAATTGTAAATACGGTCTTATCAGGTTTGCCGCTTCCTTTTCTCCAAAGCTTCCGAGAGTGTCGATGACATGATATGCCAAGAAATAACTACTTGGATAATCATTTACATCTCTAAGCACACCCATAAGTATTTCAGGTGCTGCGTCGGGTCGAAGATCTTCTATTGCATCAAGGGTTTCAATAATGGTTGGAGGGAGAGGCCAGTCCTTCAGACCATGAGTCTTGTAAAGTTGTAATAGGCTTCTAAGATGTTCAAGTATTAAGACATTCGAATTTTTTGATCCTATTGCAACAATAGTGTTTATCCATGCTTTAGTTACTTCAGTCCATTTTCCCAGTAAAAAGGCTGATTCCCTATACTTATCTATCTTTTTCTTTTGTTCCTCGTTTTTAGGGGTAGGGAGTATGTTGCCATCATACAGTAGATCAAATTCCTTCGATATTTCTGATCGGTCAATGTAGTTGCCAATAAGGGAATTGGAGATTTCATTTTTGTAGTATTTGATCAGCATAATTTCCGAAGACTGATGGTCGTTGAAATACTGCATAGATTTTATGAAAAGCACTATCAAACTGAAAACTCTTTCTTTGGAAAATGCGTTAATAAAGACTTGATGCAGTTCATTACTGTATGAATATGAATCTGAATTTACGAAATTCAAAGCATCTTCTCTAATCCTTTCGTCACCGTCATTAATCGCTTGTATCAAACATTTTTCGGCATTACTAATGTCTAAAGTTTTCTGGAAGGTTGAAAGCCATTCAAACAGAATGCTATAAGAAAATCTTTTGATTTTTTTGTTGAGCGATGTGGAAAGTTTTAAGATTTTATCATAATATGTAATTAACGATAGGTCCTTGCAGGATTGCAGTCCTTTCAATAGGGATACCTCATCATCGCTTGCTAGAAGGCGATCAATTTCCGGGATCTTTGAGGTCTTGTATTCTGGGAAGATTCCATTAAAAGGCCAATCGTCTTTAGTAGTCATAGTCGCATTAGTCATTTTAAGGATTTTCTCGAACTCAGACAGTGGGAATCCATCCAGCTCATGTGTGCTTACTATCGCCAGTCTTCTCATTAGATCTTCAGAGATTGGCTTCACTGTGCACCACCAGGTAACTCTCTCATCGTAATCTATTGGATGCGAGTCCTCTGCGGTTACAATAAAAGGACTGATGAGTCTTCTTGCACCTTTGTCAAGATTAAATGGTGAAATTCGTTTAATAGCATCCCGAAAATTTTTTACAAGAAACTCAGTAAAATATGATTTCTGCTTGCTGACCTGATCAAAAGGGTTCCCCCTCTGACTATCAAAAGGAACTCTCTCACCTTGTGGATTAATATGTTCCCAGGGTTGCGAATTTTCAACATCGGTGTAGAATTCGCCATGTATATTTTTCATCTCAATCAAAGCAAATTTGTAGTTCCTGTAAACAAGCAGGTCAAACTGTTTTTTTACACCAGGAAACTTCGGATTGATGACTAGATAAGTGTCTTCGTGTTGGTAGTTGAAGTACCTGTGCATATAATCAATTAGGACTTCAAGCTGCTTATTCTCAGTTTCTTCGGGTAATCTTTCGCAGATGTATATCTTTAGCAATTTTTAACCTCCTCCAATGCTCCTGAGAAAACCAAAGGTTTCTTCCTTCATCAAAGACGAATTATCCTCAAGAAGCTTCTGGAACCTCTTTATCCTGAACATGGTGTTTAGGTCAATCCATTTAGTCCTGAGGACTTCCCTGGGGAATATAGGGGAAAAAGTAAGGTCATTGCTGTTTTCAAACTCCCTTGCCATTTCAGTTCCTCTCAGGAGAGATAGAGGGAATACCCTTA
>JAJYDZ010000356.1 GCA_021790415.1 Thermoplasmata archaeon
AGAGAAACATAAATTCGACAGACTGGTGGAAGGGAGAATGAAGAAGCTATCTGGACTGAACCTGAAAGAGGAACTGGATTCTAGGGAGAACGTTTCGGTAATATCAAGCCCAGATGGAGAGGAAGTTTTCGGGGAATAAGAATAGGAAATGGAAACAGAGGAAACAGGAGGGATTTACGTGAAAAACAATGGATTCAAGAAGGAGTACGTGACGGGAAGGAAGGACCAGTGGGATATCGACTACAAGATCATGATGAAGGGATATGAGAATACGAAGACCAGGGAACAGTTCTTTGAGTTCCTGAAAGAAAACATGGGTTTCGTGATAACGAGGGTGTCGAGCGAGAGGGCGGATGAACTGATGGAAGAACTGGAATTGGTTTGACTATGTTTCTCTATTCTCCATTTTATTTTAGGGGAAACCGATAGGATGTGCTGATGTTCTTGAGGCAGTACAGATAGCCTTCCAGAGGAAACAACCGAAATGTTTCTCCACAGTTTGCCAATTTTGTTTTCTATCTTTCCACCTGAAATTAAAGGAAATCCTGAGTTTTCCCCGAAAAAAACTAATAGCAGCATTTATATATATGATGTATATGAGCGAAGCTTATCCTCCTTTGATTCCTGACGATTATGAACCATCTGGGTTACTTCAGGTCAGAATTCCTCATAGGTATCCGGGCAGAATGACTTCTAAGATTGCTGATTATGTTATAAAGAATTTTACGAAAGAGGGTGATTACATACTTGACCCATTTTGCGGATCTGGATCAGTCTTAATGGCAGCAAGTGTCAATAGAAGAAAATCAGTCGGCATTGACATAAATCCTTTGGCTGTCGCAATATCAAGGTCGTACACAAAGAGATATCATATTTCGAAACTCGAAAAGTATTTGACTATGATGATGAAAAACTTGGAAAAAGTAAAGCCTTCCGGTCCTAGAACCTATGAAGCCAGACTCCTATATTGGTTCAGCCCTAATGTCTTAGATGCAATACAGCAGATAAAGTCATTAATTGATGAAGATGTTCCTTTCAACTACAGAATATTTTTCCTCACAACTCTTTCGTCCATTGTTAGATCAGTTTCAAGAGCAGATCCAAAAATATTTCCCCCCGTATATTCCAAGTACATGAGGAAAGAGAATCGAGAGGCGACATACGAAGATGTAAAATTACGATTCCGGGAAAAGGCTATTGAAGCAATAAAGGCAGCCTCAAAAGGGAACAGAACTCTATCCCCGGGTTACAATCCTACGGTGAGAAGAGGAGACGCGTTTGCATTCCTCAGTAAGAATAAGGAGAAATTTGACTCAATCTTCACATCTCCCCCGTATGGGTTCGCTCAGAAATATACCCGAAGTACTTCTTTGGAGTTGATGACCGTATTTGGTCTCTATGGCAATGATCTTTCAAAAATCGATTTGAAAGACATTGGTTCTGAAATTACATTATCAAGAGAAAGAAATTACCTGGAAGATCTGCCAAGGTGGATGAAGTCGAGATTGAAAGGTAACTTGGAATCAAGGAAAATTATTGCAAGATACCTCTACAAAATGAACACTTTCATTGAAGAAGCCTATGGAAGTTTGAAACCAAGCGGAAGTCTGCTTCTCTTTGTGGGCGAGAATAGAATCGGCCATAAAATAGTCCCAACGGTTAGATTTCTTCTTGATTCTGCCAAAAGAGCGGGGTTTGAGCTCAAAGGTATTTACTCGGATGAAATACGGAATTACTCATTTTTCACTAAGAGAAACGGGAACTCGTCAGTAATGCGGACTGAGTACTTACTGGTGTTAGTTAAGACAGTGTAGATTCCACCTGTTCAAGCCTGAGAACACTTTCAGCATATTCTTTTGTTATGGTTTTGGGTTGGTCGAGGAGAGCGCTGCTCATGACGGATTTGCATAGCCTCACAATTTTAGACGGATTTCCTTCAGTTTTAGAACTAAGAAACTTTACAAAGTCATCTTCGAAAGGAGGATTGTATTTGTTCAGTCCCTTCTTTGTCCGTTCCTTTTCCAGGGTCACTTTTATTAGGTCTTTTATATCGCTTTCTTTAAATCTGTTTAAATCAAGTGGTCCCTCCATTCTTCTAAGCAATGCTTGAACTGGGCCTCCAGAGGTGTCCCTTTCCTGTTGGTCTATCAAGTCTAGAGCTCTATATCCCTCTATAGAAATAGACATTATCATAACAATTCTTGCCATACTGATTGAGAGAGCGGAATGGGTGGATCCCTCGGGAAAATCATACAGACTTCGAAGGAACGCAATAAACTGCGACTGTTTCGCTCGGGGCATTAGTGCAAAAAGATATTCAAGTTCATCAACAAATATCAATAATCTCTTTAAGTCGCACTTTTTTAGAGCTATCAAAAATCCAGCGAGCACTTTTTGAGCTTCGGATTCCGTACGTAAACTGTCGTATATTTCTATGCCAGATCTTTCACTCTTCGTTAGACTCCTTCCTTCAAAGTACTTCTTAGCGACTTCACGGGTATTCAGACTATAGACGTTTCCATCGTTCTCTTTGGCCAAGTAAAATCTTGCTGATTGGATAAAGTTGTTGAAGGCATCAGTATCCAACTTCTTAATTTCTCCTATGAATTTGGTTCTTAATACTTCTTGACTTCTTATTTTTTCAAGAAGGGATAGGAAAATTCTTACATAAATATCTAAAGTATTCTTAGGTACCAGGGTACCCATGAAGTTCATATTCGTAACAATAAAGTCCCTATAATTTTCTTCACTCAATATCTCCTTTTCAGTCTTTAGGATTATCATTGATTTCCCGTCCCCGTTTCCTCCCCTAATCATAATGAAGGAGTTTTCATCTTTATTCAAAGATTGGTCAATGAAATCCTTTATTTTCTTTAGTTCATCCGTCCTGTTAACCCAGTATTCTAATTCCCTCTCCGACGCTCTTGCCTCTCTCTCTTTGAAAGGATCACTCTTAAGCAAGAATGTTTTGTTTAGAAATCTGGTTTCGTCAGTCATTTACTTCCTCCCTATACAATCTCAAAGTGCTATAATACTTGTTCCCTTTCTTGAAGGTTCTTGCTTGTCGATGCATCGGAAGCCCAAAATCTATGTTGTAAACTTCAAGAGCGCCCTCTGACGATCTTAAGCAATCATCAAATATGTTTTCTGTAATTATCAAATTGTGATTATTTAAACCTAATTCTG
>JAJYDZ010000357.1 GCA_021790415.1 Thermoplasmata archaeon
GTCTAAATATGTTTAAGATTTAGCCCATTAAGGGTCTGTGGGGTAGCCTGGTATCCTTCCAGCTTCGGGAGCTGGAAACTCCGGTCCAAATCCGGGCAGACCCACTATTAACTATGTTGTGGATGTTTCAAAAAATATGGAAACAAATACAATAGCTTACAATTGAGGCAAGGTTCCTATTTCTACTTTCAATGTTTTCTAACAAGAGAGTTAATAGGTATCTAGAACAATCATTTGAAATCTCTTTGTTTTGATTCTTTCCTAATCATTTCTACTTTGCGTTCCATTTCGTCTATGAAGTGACTTCCCTTTAACCCGTCGTAAAATGTACTTATTCTTACCCCTTCTCTGTGAACCTGTCTATTTATGAGGTCCAAACAACTCTCTCCTGGTTACTTCATTGAAGCTAAATTTTTGTAAAGTTCATCAGTAATAGTAACATTCTTCATGCTCTCAATTTTACTGTGAGAATGGTTTTTTATATTTTCACATTCTCTTTTTTTTGCAGTAGGAGAATTCAATAACTCTGACGAAAACGTAATTTCCATAGAATTTATTTTACACGCGGCCATGATTTCTTATATTTTGGTATCTTTGCATAGAATATCTGCCTATGGCTAATAAATTGAAAAACCTTCTCCGAGCTTATGTTCATAAATTCAAGCGATATATAACTCTTTAACAAAGGCAAGATACCACCTTTCTATTAAAAGGGCATTACCTTAAAGGTTATGAGTATTTTAAGCCGTATACACTTTAAAACATATGTACAATAAAATTGTGAATAAAAATTACATTTCCTTGATCATTGGAGTCATTTTCCTATTGATTTGGATTATTTTTTCGACATTCGAGAACAAAGCGATCATAGAATCATATTCTTCTGGAAACCTCCAAAATGCCCTTTTGCAGATAGATTCAATACTTTTGCTTTCCATAATTATCTTTTTGACCATTATTCTGAATAAGAAAGGGGATGAAATCAAATCAGTTGCCAACAGCTTGCGAATCGAGTCCATGGGAATAGCAATTCTCTTCATTGCCAGCGCATCTTCGTATTTTGTCTTCGGTTGGTTATACTATATTTCGATTTATTACCAAATATTGGGAATCCCCACATTCCTTCTCCTCTTTTATTCAATATTTGATAGAGAATTGATAAATTCACTACAAAAATAGTATTTTCTCATAAAAGGAGAATAAAGGAAGTTATATAACTTTCTTAATCCCCATATGGGGATAGATTAGCTACAGCCTTTTAAATAATTTGGTAAAATTACCTAACATGCAAGAAGATAACAGAGAAATAACGATTATTGGTTTTGGGGGCAGTCTAAGAAAAGGATCATACAATAGGATGCTCTTAAAAGATGTTCAAAGGTTAATGCCAGAGAATTCAATACTGGAAATAACTGATATATCTAAAATTCCCATATATAACGAAGATGCAGATAATGAGAATAATATCAACATCGTTAATTTTAGAGAATCTATAAAAAGGGCTGATGGTTTCATTATTGCGACACCAGAATATAACTATTCAATTCCTGGATTTCTAAAGAATGCAATAGATTCAGTTTCTAAGCCGGCCGATAAGAACCCTTTTGCTGGAAAGCCCGGAGTAATAATGAGTGCCTCCATGGGTATGCTGGGAGGATCAAGAGCCCAATATCATTTGAGACAGGTTTTAACTTGCCTTGATGCACGACTAATCAACAGACCTGAAGTTTTTATCAATTTTGCCCCTAAAAAATTCGATGAAAATGGACACCTCACTGATGAAATGGCTGTCAAATTCATTCTCGAATTACTTAATAAGTTGATACAGGAAATAAGGCTTGAAAGGAGTGTCCAAATAAAAATTTGAATAAGATTAACTTATTGATATTGATAGGGTCAACACTACTTATCAAAATATAAATTCCCGGTGAAAGTTTTGCTGCTATAAAGGATAATGTGGAAAATTCCGCTTTTAATTGCGTTAAAGTATGCGAGGAAATATAAACCACTTGCTGACACAATTGCTGTTCCCCCACGTACCGAATTTGTTTCATTTGGAATACAAAGGTTATTTGATGGCATTTTACCAATTGGTCCCATGTTAACACAGGCCGGGGTATCGTTTGAATAAATACAATAAGCAAAACCTGTTGTATTATTTGGCATGTAGAAAGTGGTATTATTAACACATTGCTTTCCGCCATAAATGTTGAGGTATAAATTCTCAAATATTGTGAAATTACAATAATAGAGAACCTTTTCTCTATGATTCATTTGCGTTTGAACAGAAGTTGAGGGTATTTGTCTTTGGTTTCCCGGATGATAAAAATAAAGAAAATAATAACCTCCAAACACTACAAAGAAAACTGTTATAATTACCAATATTTTCTTATAGTTTATGCCCAATGACTTCCCTCTGTGGTATACCGTTTCTGTCGATATAATACTTTCAAGATTTATGAAAATTACGACAATGAATCTCCCCTTACCATCTCTCCACTAAATGTCATGAGATAGGTACGATTTGTCCTTTTATTATATTATTTGAAAATTTATGTGAAAGCAGCCATGAATTTACTTGAAATGTAGTTAACAATTCAAATTTAGCCTATAAAATCATTGCTTTTGTATATTACTTAGATATCCGTTGATAATATCATCGGATAGATGAGTGCCGCGCATATCAGCCCTTGCAGTTATGCATATCTTACAGGCAAGACGCCTTGCCCTCTTCCCTGTTTTCCCATCTGGTGCACCAGCCACCAGACTGTGCTTATATATAATACCGTGTTTCGGCGGGTCTGTTCCCTTGGAAAGATGTTGAAAAAGTGCTCTTTCAGCTCCCGTAAGTTGAATTGCAGATGCAGAAGACAATGCAAGTCTTTGAAGGCTTCCCGCCCTAGCCAGAAGTTCCGAAGCAAGGTTTGGTCCTATGAGCCTTGAAGTGTTTGGCATAATGCGTGATATTGAATCGTTTAGAAGACTTTCCAACTCTTTTTTTGTGTCCATAAGCCTTTTTCCCTCATTCCCAATAAGATGCATAGCTGCAGGGTTAAACTTTGAATATTCTTCCGAGATCGTGTTAAACAACTCATTCATAGTTTCAACGCTATGAAAATTTTCTGTAAAAATTGCAAAACCGGAGGCTCTTTCATAGTATAGATTGATGATCTCATCAAGTG
>JAJYDZ010000358.1 GCA_021790415.1 Thermoplasmata archaeon
CCTTCAGTGCTATAATAGTGGTTAGCAGACCACTTCCTATAAGTAATGTACCCCCTATAAGAGTATAGATTGTTGGTATTTGCCTCAGGAATGCCAGAGCAAATATGATTGCAAATACAGGATCGAGATAGCTTATGATGGATACTATCTGAACGTTGAGATTTTTCATGGAATCGTACCAAAGGAATAAGGCAAGTACTGTCTGAACAACAGATGAAAATATGGCTATAAATAAATCGTTAATACTAAATGAATATTTTATAAAGAGAACGAAGGGAAATAGAACTATAGAGGAAATTAAAACCTGAAAGAACACAAGATTGATGGGGCTTAAATATATTGAAGAATGTTTACTTGTTATTGACAGCAACCCATATGTTATTCCTGAAAGTATTGCGGAAATTAAACCCAGTGGATTTAAATAAATGGTACCAGCGGACATTATCAATATTCCTGCGAATGATAGGATCACATTCATAAGATTGAAACTGTTTATTCTTTCCTTTACCAGCGGTGAAAGTAAAATAGCAATAACAGGCCCAAAGTAGTAGAATATTATGGCCTCTGATATTGGAATTAGGCTCACAGCATAAAACAGGAAAACCCAATTGGCAGCAAGCAGCAGTCCTGATATAATAACAAATGGATTAGAGAAATATCTATAACTCAAACTAAGTTTTTTTCTTAAGATTATATAGAGAACAGCGGTTGAAATAATAACCCTGAAAAATACAAAAATTGGGGATGGTAGATATGACCACACTGCCAGTACAGGTATGGAACCCCAGATAACAGTTGACAGAACTATTTCAGAGAGCCCCTTCTCTTTTTTAGAAAAATCGATCGAACCACCTTCCTGTAGTATTATATTAATAAAATTAAATCTTTAGTTTCAAAGGTTGATTGATGACCTCAATTTTATTCGACCACTACATATTAAATTTTAATTCCTCACCTTTACTGCAACTCCCTTATGTGTATTCATCATGACCTCCCTGCTCATTTTTGCAATTCCGGTTCCTCTCACTGATCCACTATGATGTATAACAACCTCATCCTCCTGTCTCACATCATCTGTGCAGTCCTTCACCCCCATTGCATAAATGCTGGCTGTTGGCTTGAAGTCATCAATTTCCACTAAGGATTTACGAGTTTTTATGAATAACTCTGCTGCATTCTTATGTATTGTGAGCTTACCCAATCTTTCATTGAACACAAAAAATGGCTTATTTCCATCAACCAGCATGAACTGATTGAACATACGGTTTATCCTCAGACCTTCAATGTGTGGTATAATCCATTCACCGAACTGATATCTTGCTATGGAAAGAAGTTTCTCCTTCATGAAATCTCTTCTCCCCCTTACATCTTCTTCTGATCTAATTTGAGATATTCTCGCCTTTAATTCGTCAAACTGGTTATCAGTTCCCTTTTTCCATAGAATAAAATCTTCACCAAGATTCAGTCTTTCCTTAACAAATAACATATCTTCCGGAAGGAAGAAAATCGTATTCTTATACTGATTTTTTGATATGAACGATCTAATTGATCTTATTATATTCTCCTTTTCTTCCAGGAACCAGTTACCAGTTACAGGAATATCATAGAATCCAGCAGGATATGTTTCTTCTAGCTCTCTTGGAACGAGAGTTATGGGAGAAGTAACGATCACTTCGTTAATGTGCCTTCTAAGAGAACCCAGTGCCTCAAATATTTCACGATGTGATTTAGACGTAGAATAGGGCTTTCTCGCAGAGCAAGGCAAGAAAAGAATTGTTTCAAGATTGTTTGGTTTTTTATAATCTTCCAGCACATATCTGTTAAACCTCACTATATCTGGCCTCTCAAGTGATTCTAAGCCACCAGCTATAACCGATCCTGTGGTTCGTGGATAAACCTTTTCAAATTCTTCTGATTTTTCATCCATCAGCATCCTGATTATCTCCCTTGCCTTTGAACTTATATTCCATCTTTCAACCATTTCCATCAGGGTCATCGATTCGACGCCTTTTTTTAATAAGGACACCAGATCTTGGAGGAATTTTCCGTTTTCTTTACTATTGTCTTCCCCATTATGGATTCTACCCATCATAGTATATAGTGTCCCGTGTGAGCCTTCCATATCTGCATTAATGTCATCAAATATGTCAATTCCAAGCATGAACAGTTGTGGTAACAAATAAGGATCCGAGATCCCTGGAATGTAGAGGAGCTTGTCATAACCTATGATTTTCTTTAAATCCATGATGAAATTAACTGTCTGCCTGCTTCTTTTGAGAAAATGTGGATTGATTATAGGAACTATGAAATTCTCTGTTTCAGCGATGGTTATGGTTCTTTTTCCTATACTTACGTCTCTTTTTGTTGCACTTTCTCCCATGAGTGAAATTTGATCCTCCTTTATTTGTATACTATCACTGTCCAGTACCAATGGAAATTCTATCTCCTGCCCATTTATATTTAAATAACCGCATCTTGAATATGCAAAAAATGACTGAGATTTTATCACTGCAGGTGATGACTTGCGTTTAAAAAAGAATTGCCATAATTCTTTGCAAATTACTTTCAAACAAAAAAAAACAACTTTAATTTTACTCATAAATTGTTCATGATTGATCTTTTTGATCCTTTTTTCGTGTTCAAAGATGAGATTGGTTAAAAGATTTGGGAAGCTGGTGGACGTTCTGAATATGTACAAAGATGGAAAGAAGATTCACATTGTAATGGACAATCTTAACACCTATTTCAGGAGCTCTTTTGAAGAAGAAATTGGAAAGTAAAAAAGCGATACACTGCTTTCGAGGGTTGAATTCCATTATACATTCAGGAATGCAAGGTGGATGAGCATTGCAGAGATAGAGATCAATGCTATGGACATGGAATTTACAGACAGAAGATTCAAAAGTTACAATAACCCTAAACAAGATTTGAGGACCTGGATTAAAAAACTACATCGGGACAAGAATGGGATAGAGTGTAAATTTTACAGGGAAAGGTAAGATAAGAAACTTTCGAAATAGAATACAAGATAATTAAAAGGTCTTGTCACTAGCTTGGTGCTATGGTGTTAAGGTCAAACCAATCCATTGATAGGCAATCTATTGATCTCTTTTATACCTTCAAAATCTGCGTCATCAGAGATAATATCAGAAATATTTCGTTCGATTGCACAAGACAG
>JAJYDZ010000359.1 GCA_021790415.1 Thermoplasmata archaeon
TTCAAGCAATCCGCTGCATCTAGGTTCAGCATGATAGACTGGCTATTTTTCGATTGCCAGAACTGGATACTTTTCGTTTGCCATAATTGGACAGAATTCACTTGCCATTTACAAAAGACACATAAATTTATATTATGCTAATTGGTTTATTATAATAGTCGGAGTCCGATTCATCATTAACTCAATTCACGAAGAGGAAGATATTTGTAGATTTAAGAAAGAACTGATTAGGCAGTTTAATGGTCACACACCCCAAGCTATTGAAGACCTATATGCGATGATTCAGGCAATTCACAATTCCATCGAGAGAAATTCCCTATCAATCTACTGTGTGCTCCCCGTAGATTCTCAGAAAATAAGCTTTATTCTAAGTTGTGAGATTATTGATCTTTTGACAAAAAGATCTGGTCGCAGAGATAAAGTAATATTATTTGCTGGGAACTCAGAGATTTCTAAGTTCCCAGACCATAATAGTGAATTGTTTATAAATTCCAATGGGGAAATACCAACCGGAAATATAATTGCTTCATACATCAAGTCGAGAACATCAGTCTCTCCTAAGTTGTTGTTTTCCATCAGAAGAAGTAAACCTTCTTGGTTCACTGCAAAGCACATTTTTGCCTCAGTGGTTAGTTGTTCAGGGTTGTCTGACATGGACCTTGCGGAGATAATCTCTTGGAATAGGGAAAATTCAATTCCAAAAATAATATTGCTTGACGACTCGTTATTAAGGCAGAGACTAGAAGGGCTCTCTAAACAAGATTTTCATATTTTGGGGGTAGACAAAACTGAGATTGAACCTCCGAACGATACAAGAAGCTTCTTTTCATCTGCACTAAAAACTCACGAGACCGTGAAAATCTTGAACACAAAAAGAGTAGATATTCCAGGACAGATTCAACACGCCTTCAATAATGCTCGAAGCATTCTAAAGCAGATCACAGATGACACTCATTCTGATGAGGCAGGGCACATTGTGTATATGCTGAGAATTTTACTCAAAAAGCTAGAATCCTCTCCTTGTAAAGTCAACTTAAGCGATCGATATTTTACAGGGCAATTCTACGATATTCCTGTGGAAACTAGCCTTGAGAATGTAGAACGGTTGGTGGATTCTTATGGTGGGCCAGGAAAGTCATCCATGTATCGATGCATTTCAAATATCAAGCAGATAATAAGTGGATTTTCCCAAACAAATCCTCCAAAGTTCTCTGAACTTCTAAATGAAATAAATACTGCGATTGGAAAGAGAGAGCCATTGGTCATATTATTTTCAAATAAAGCCCAAATTAAGGGATTTTATGAGTCTATAAAGCAAACAAGTCAATTTTTGGATGAAGATAAACTGCCCAACGATAAGATCATTCTTATTCACCCTTTTGCTGCGAACCAAGGAGTGAATTGTGATCGTGTTGTTATAGTTTCTGATTACCCTCACAACCCAATTTTGAAAGCATTTATTGGTATAGAGTCAACAAGTTCTGTGCTCCTCCATTATCCAGGAGAGAGTACAATTATGGCTATGGAATTGAAAAGTTCCTACGAATTCTCTAAAACATACTTTAGTCATAAGGTAAGAGAGAAGGTTATAGAACGGATTAAAAAAAGCCTCCCTCCCGATAACATCTCTATCAGTCAAAAACAAGCATACGAAGAGGAAACATCATCGATAGATGGAAAAATTCCTTTTATGCCTGAAATTAAGGTCACTTATGATGCTGGAGCCTATGGCCAAAAGGAAGTTCAATCAAACCAAGGTTCTACAGAATATGCCCAAAATAGGGCTATAAAAATCACATTTTCTGACGGAGAAGAAACGTACGTTACCGAACATTCCACCATAAGAGTACTTTTAACCTCTGGAACTGTCGAAACCAAAAGAGCAACTGACATCAGGGTAGGTGACCAAATTATATCATTCAGGGACTCTATTGTATCAGATATTTATTCTGCAATAAGAGATGAACTCAAAGATTGGGATCCTAAAACTTTACAGAATTTCCTATTAGTCGAAATGTGGAAACGCCAACTGAAAAAGGTAATGGAAGACAACGAGATTACAGCGGTTCAAATGGTCGAGGCATTGTCTAAAAGTGGGAGTAAGATCGAAGAAGCAGAGACGATCAGAAATTGGACGCTTGACTTAGACCGTGGGGGAGTAATAGGACCACAGGACATGGAAAATTTAGATAGGTTGGCAAGTCTTTTTCCAGAATATTTTGGTAAAATTCCAATGGAGGAATTACATCGAGCCATATCATGGGTAAGGGGATTACCTAACAGACTCATTTCACTATCTCAAAAGGTCATCTTGGCTAAGGAGTTTGGCGAACAAAACGAAACGGATGAGGACTTATTGCTATATGATATTGGTAAAGGTATAGAACTAAAAATCGTTTCAACGACCAGTTTTTCGGAGGACTGATAATGTGCAACAAAGTGTAAAGTATGCAAAAGAAGTGATCAATTCAGTAACAGAAAGATTGTCAGGTAAAGACTACGCCTTTATATGGAACAAGAAACCTTCGGAGGAGTTCTTTATCGGGACATTAAATGAGCTTGCTAAAAATTCTGAGTCAAGAATAGCAAAAACTGGCTCATCTATTAATGCAACAGGTATGATGCTTCAAGTGAACAATGATCACGTTAAGAAGGGTCAAATTAAAGTCAAACTACTTGGGGCTTATTATTACAGAGTATTTCCAGAATATAATGAACTACAAGCACTAAACAGGGATGACATTGTAAACTACAAATCTGAGCGAGTGAAAATACCATTGAAATTTAAGAAAAAATACTTTGAAACAGAAAGAATCATTGATCTAAAAGATATAATCAGTGATCAATTTAAGGAGACATCTTTTGGGTTTATAACATTCTGCAATGGTTTGGCCAAAGCGTGCTTGTTAGATCCTATGTATTTTGTTTATGAAAATAGACGTCAAACCGACACATTTCCCCAGGACATTTTGAATGATGCCGATAGTTACCAAAAGTCCATACTAGAATTGGGAAACCAAAATGCCCCAGTTCCGCAATGGAATTTTTCTTTAGAAACTACCTGCTCAAAGTCTCTCGATACATACATTGTTAGGATCATTCTCAGAAACTTATCTGCAAAATCCAGTGACAGGTCCATAGACAACACAATTTTTGAATCTAACTT
>JAJYDZ010000360.1 GCA_021790415.1 Thermoplasmata archaeon
TTGAGCCGCATCTCATTAGTTTGAGTAAATCCAAATTTCCTGTATAATCCAATCCCCTCTTTTGAGGAGTGCAGCGATATTCGGTCAAAATTGTTTTCCTGACTCCACTTTATCGCCTCTGTCACAATCAAGGAGGCAACCCCCTTCCTTCTGAATTCTGGAACAGTATACATGGACATGAGATATGGAAATTTTATTCGGTCACTTCCAGGTCTAGGTTGATCTTCCTTTACCAAAATGCAACCCGATCCCGCTATTTCCCCATTAGTAGTTCTAACAATAAATGGCACCATGGAGCCTTCAAGAATTTTAGATTGAATCCAGTTTTTATTAGCTTCCCTTGACCCTTCTATCTCTTTTGCTAACTCTGGATGTATGTCCCTCCACATCAATAGTCTATGGGTAACTAGTAAATCAAGGTCCCTGATTGTGCCTGTTGTCAAATTGAATTCTACCATTCATAACCATATCTTTGTCGGATCCTAAATTATTTCTAACCTAAACCATCTTCAAAAATATTGTAATAAGGAGAATGACATACCTTAATAATTGAAGTAAATTTACTCACAATAGTAAGTAAATAGTTTGCCTATTATTATATATTATTACAACTAGTAATAGTCAAATCCTGGCAAAATTACATTATTTACATGACTCTAGTAAACCTTTTGAGCTCCGAAATAAATGAAATCCTTCCGCGCAATTTGAAAATTAGAGGTCGTCCCAAACTTTTTGATAATAATCCGCGGAAAGATTCAGGTCAACTGGAATGCCTGCTTTGCCGTAATATGCGAAAGAAACTGAGATGTGCTTCATTGCATCGTATTTATTTACGAACACAATAATCCTCATCTTACCCCCCTCTTTCTTGAAGAAAACGTGGAATCTTTTTAGCCCTTCCGAATTAAATATTTCATTCAGAACGGTAAACGTTTCCATCCCTACAGATTTAAAGGGAAGTTCATAAATTGACGTATTCCTATATATTGGTTTAAGATCAGTCTTAAGATCCTTTTTACCATAAAATATCAACCTAGGCTCTACTTCATGCGTGAAAACAGCAGCTGATTCAGCAATCGCACCCTGAGTGAAAAGCGATTTTGCAATTTTCCCCTTTATTTCTGTAAATGGTATTGAGTAAACAAGTACGCGAACCGGAAACTCCATACTTTTATGGTCGCATCTGTCCTTAAGACCGCCAGCTGGCTGTATGTTTATTTCTTTAATTAAGTGTTTTAGGAGTTCAGTCTTTACAAGCTGGTTCGAAATCTCTGAAATAGAATCGTGATAAAATCTGAAAATTACGGTAAGGTCACCATTTTCCACCGTTATATCGAAAGATGACGTAGAAGAAACCCCTTCCAGTCGACTGAAAAGCTCAAATATTGAGTCCTCGATGGGAACGGATGCTGCAATAAATCCTTCATTTTCGGTAGTTGGAGTGAGGAACCTCACAGAGTTGCTGGCAAAAGATAGCTTATCCTTTGGGATATAGACGAGGCATAGCTTCTCGCTTCCTCTATCGTCCAGGAAAGCCTGAAAGACCTGGCCAGTAGCCTTGGAAAGGTCAAATACCCGGTCATTTTTGGCAAATATTATCTTACACTCGGTATCTAGCCTTTTATCTAGATCCCTTAAGAGCATCTTGAGTCAATTCCTCACTCCAATTAAAACTTATTGATTTTTATCCATCAAATGAAAATGGTTAATTATTAAGAAAGGTTCAGAGGTCTAGATGGTTCAACCCATTGACAAAAGACTCGACATGGTTCTAACTGTTGCGACGCCCATTAACAGTTACATACTTTCTACAATTGTGAAAGATAACGCTGTACCCATAAATGTTTTCATGAACCACGGTGAAATTCAAGTAACCTTCTTCTTAGACAATATTTCTGCAAACGAAAGGGCCCTATTCGCTAGCTTTGATCCAATAATTGTCGGAAATGTGATGGAAATAACGGAGAGAATTGACAGTGCGGTCATAAGGTCAATAGCCGAAAATTCTCAGCTCGTCCCAACTCTTGCTGATGGGGAAGTCTATGTCAAGGGGAAGAATATTTTCTTAAGTTTTAGATTTCACTCATCTGATCTTTTAAACGTGGGAAAACTAATTAGGAAGATAGTTTCGCTCAACGATCAGCTGGAGGAAATCCAGATGAACAAATCCAAGGGAATTGTTGAAGTTCTTAATCAAATTAGCAGGAGAATTCCCCTTTCTGCTGTTACTTTTAGCTTCACAAAATCAGGCACCCAACAGTTCATAGCAGAGTGGAAGGCAAAGTCAAAGGACCCGCTAGAAGGAATTATGTACAGTCTTCAAGACACGAGTGAAATCAAAAAATATGATTTTTCGAAAGGTCCAACTTCAGCTCTGATCGAAAGCGTATACAAAGACCATATACCCCTCGCATCATATATAGAACTTCACGAAAATGATAGGCTTAGGGGCATTGTACACATCCCAAGCTGCTTGCTTAAGTCATTTCTTGTCAGAATGTATGAATCCTTAGAAAATCAGAATGATTTTAGACTGGACAGCATAGATGATTACAGGGAGAGCCAGACGAAACTGTCTGAATTTCATATAATTTGAATGACCTGATAGTGTCGTATGCCTATATCACTGCAGTATTAGCCTTAACTTAAATTTTTTAGGCTAAGAAGCTCAATTTTTACATATTCGCAGTGCTTGGATAGAGAAAGAATTAAATCTGCTAAAACCTTTCCTACTCCGTAATGCCAGTTGAATCAATAAATGTTCAAAGGGTAGCAGAAGAATTTGAACTCGATAGCGAGTTTACTTGGGCTGCGGACGCTAAGATAACTGGCAAATCTGGCGCGGTACATAAGTTCGATCTTGTAGTAACGTCAAAAAAGGACGAGAGCGTTAAAGTCGCTGTTTTAAAGGGCATCTCCGACGATCTTGTAAGTGACATCATGAAGTTCAACGCTATTGCAGGGGACTGTGGGATTTCTCTTAAAGCTCTTGTTATCGAAAAAGACCTTGATCAGACAGAAACGAATTTGGTGCATATGTACAATATAGTCACCATAGATCAGCGTAATGTAACAAGGTCAAAATCTGTCGTCTTTGGTGTGAAAGAGTTGGATGAATCCCTAGGCGGAGCAATGCGAAGAGGAAATGTAT
>JAJYDZ010000361.1 GCA_021790415.1 Thermoplasmata archaeon
TGTTTGATCATGTCGAAGGTGTTATAATGCATGGGAATAACAATTTTCGGTTTAATCATTTTAATAGCTTCTATGGCCTCATCTGGCCCCATTGTGTAATGTCCACCTATTGGCAACATTGCTATATCAGGTTTGTATAAATCCCCAATTAGTTTCATATCAGAGAATACACCTGTATCTCCTGCATGATATATCGTTACTTTTCCGTTGCTGAGAATCATTCCACCAGGATTGCCAGCGTATTTTTCTTCAAAGCTAGAAGAATGAAGGGCAGGAACTGCTGTTATTTTAATACCCGATATTTCTACGCTTCCGCTGAAATTGATATCGTGTATCTTAACACTATGATCCTTTTCCTGCAAAAGCCAGGCTAATTCAACAATGGTAACTAAAGGAGCCTTATTCTTTGAAGCAATATAAAGTGCATCTGCGACATGGTCAGAATGCCCATGCGTCGCAACAACAATATCTGCTTTTACATCTTCCTTTCGGATCATTGCAACTGGATTGTGCTCAATAAATGGATCAATAATAATTTGTTTTCCCATGTCTATATTAAAACATGCATGACCATGCCACGTTATGTTAATCTTTACCATATATGGATAATATCTCAATTTACTTATATTTTAAGGTTGTACTTGCTTTGTGCAATATGCTAATTAGTGCCATTTTTTTAAAAATCATTACGTTATTTCAGAAGTTTTTGTTATACAATAATAAATAAATTTCCTGAAAACTGGTGCTTTAAATTTACTGTATTCATTATCCATGCAAATATTTCATAACAGAATGTATCTTGACCTTTACATCACCTGTTATTGACTTTACCCCACTTCCAAATTCAGCTAGAATCCCTTCCTGGTCTCTAACTTCGAAATGATATCCAGAAGCTTTCATAGTATTTGCAATGCCCTTGATATATGAAAATTTCATGTATTTTTTAGGCAAATACCTTCTTGTCTTTCGAATCCTGCGCTCGTCCACAATGGTTAGTTGCCCTCTGCCCTTTTCGAACTCCAACTCTACAAACCTCTGGCTATCAACAGAAACAGTAATCTTACCAGATACCAGAGACCTTGAAATTGGGGTTATTATATTTTTAAGGTTTGGTTCTTTCATGAACCGGTCTCATTGTGATGCTTATTTTCCCGTTAATTGCTACATTAGCGGACATTCCAGGGAGTTTCACTGTTAAGTTGCTGAATTCCATTTCTGCTGTACTTTTTGTTCCTTCAACTGCTTTTATAAAATTCTCCATTATGGATTCCTCATCTTCTGTCATGATTAAACAAAGGCAAGAAGCTATTTAAGTTTATACTAATTATTGAGATTAATATACCACTCTATCATTTTAAAATGTTTTTGAACCTAACAAACGTTACTTTACAATAGAAAACTGATGGCAAAAATTAAACAGTAATTTGTTAAAATTATAGATATACTATTTAAGAGGCCGGGTCCGGGAATTGAACCCGGGTCCGGGGATCCACAGTCCCCAAGGATAACCCCTACCCCAACCCGGCCATTACATAGGGTCATAGAACATTGATTAATTATTCTTGCGATATGGAACTGTTTGATATTTTTAGAGAGATGACTTATCTAAAACCGCGAACAAAAAGGCAATCAATCAAGGCCATATCTTTTTTGTGATGTGGATATGTGCGATTAATTCCAATTTTGATTTTTTCCCATGTAAGTTCTGACATACCCTTTTCACTGTATTCTTTTAGCACAAATTCCTTTGTCTTATAGTTATGAATTGCATATACTTTTCTTGATATGGTGCATGCCTTTTCTATAAAAGGCTTATCTCCATGTTTTTTGACCGAACCAAATGGAGGATTCATTATGCATGTGTCATATTGTCCATCTACATTACTAACATCACTTTTCCGAAAGTTTATATCTATACCTAATTTTTTTGCATTTTCTAAAGAAATATCAATTTGCTTCTGATCAATATCGATTGCTGTCACCTCACGTGCTCCTAAAATTTTTGCTCCTATTGCAAAAATGCCATTACCTGTTCCGAGATCTATAATTGATTTACCATAAATATTTCCATCCAGAAAAGCAATGTTAAGCAAGTATGAGGCCGTTTTCCCATCTGTCTGATATTGCTCCAAATAATTTGATAAATTTTGGCTTACTGCCAACTTTTGCAACGTTAATTCAAGGCCTTTTTTGGAAGTCACTGATCTACAGCATTGTTACTAATAATAAGATTTATCACATCTTTAGCCATTTTTGCTGAAGAATCTGCATCTATTCCCCTTTGCATGAACAGTTTCTCTATTTTCTTTATAGCTCTCTGTTTCTTCCATGTTCCTCGTTCATGTGCCGCTAATACTATATATTGAGCAATCTCCTTATCCACACTTATTCCAAATCTTTCCCTTATCTTTAACTGCCAAACTGGAACAAGGACTGGCGGGATATCACATAGGCTATTCCTTCTTCTTTCGGCTATAATTTTATTATAATCGGAATTTTTTTTAGGAACGGCCATGATATTTGATAGCACTATTGTTTTTAAAGGTTACCATTGTCAATATAGGTTTAATAACCCCTTTAATTTCTTGCATGGAGATGTTCCATAGATCATCAGATAGCGAACAAGAAAGTACCAGCTTCTTTGAAAGGGCTTCCTTTATCTATTTGGTTACTGGTGCTCTTATCATAATTACGATAGTTTTTTCATATCTTCGATACCTTGATTTTTTTAGCGAGAACTGGGACCTAGGAATCAATATGCAGCAATTGTGGACGACCACACACGGAGCACTTTTATATGATTCTGGAGATTATGAATATTATGGTGTTCTTTCTCACCTTGAGGTTCACTCATCTTTCATTGCTTTCCCCATATCTTTTATCTATTTTCTTCTTCCAAGTTCACTGACCATTTTCTCAATTCAATCTATTATGGTTTTTTCATCTGTGCCTGTTCTATATTTTTTAAGCCTTGAAATAACAAAAGATAGGAAAATTTCCACAGTAGCTTCTCTGTTGTATGCATTGAATGCAACACTAATAGCTTCTGTTCTCTATGATTACCACTGGCTAAGTTTCATGCCACTATATTCATTTACATTTTTATACCTTCTTTTGAAAAAGAGGTTCATGTTATCATCATTT
>JAJYDZ010000362.1 GCA_021790415.1 Thermoplasmata archaeon
CTGACGTATTGTATGACATCATATTGTAGTAATATGCCTGATATGGGTTGTATGTGAAGTTGTTTACGTACGGTTGTACAAAGAAGTAAGTATCAGGGTTTGGTAGCCAGATCCACGGAGCCTGGTGATATATTATGCTGTAAGCCTGAGAGACATTTTGGATCTGCTGTGTCTGGTTTGTGTTGAATTCCAAAGTTTGGTACATTTTCTGTAGTGTTGAATTATCGAACCATGGGAGATCACCAGATAGTCCTCCGTATTGTATATCACTCACTGCCATTAACTGCTGTGCAACAGGGTCGGGCCAATCGGGAAACCAACCCAGGTCTACCATTCTTGGTGTACCGTTTGGCGTGTTCCATCCGTCAGTTACAGATGGGGTTACGGCCTTTACAGATATAGGCAAGCCTATAGCTTTAAAGTTGGTTGCAAGCGATGACAGCTGTTCCTGAGTTAATGCATTAACCGGTGACAGAGTAGTCAGATTCATAGCTGGCAAATTGGTTGACGGGCGAGTAGCTTTATAGGCATAGAACCCACCAACGCCAATTAAAACGAGGGCGACGACAACCACAATTATTTTTTGTGAACTTTTCATCGTACGTAAAGACAAATATTGGTATAAGAATGTTTCGCACATCAGGGAAGGCAGAATGAGGGGAGGATAACCATTCCATCATTATACTACACTCAGATTTCCATAATGATTTAGTAAATGTATCTTATACAGTTAACATGGGCGTTGATTCTATGGATAATTTATGGGATAAAAATCTAGAATCTTTGAATGAAGAGGTGTTAAAATGGAAGAAAGAGATAGAACTAAAAAGGAATCAGATACTGTCGATAAAAATGGACCTGGATACGATTTTAAAGATGCAGGCCTCAATATACGAGAAAATCGAAAATCCGAAAAAATGAGTTTGATAATGAGTATTCTCCAGCTTAGATCTGAAAATGCCGGTTTGAGTATGGAACTTATAGAGCTTCAAGATTCAGTTAGACGCGAGATTATGAGGTTATCCGGTTTAATATCAATACTAAACATTGGTGATAAGGCTGAAATACCTGTCGATATAACGGAAAATTTTGAAGTAATGTTTGATAAATACCTTAAGAAATCATAAATTTTTGGACAGCCCATCTTTAACTGTTCCTCCTTTAACTTCAGATTCCTTGGAGTAGCCCATTTTTTGCCGGATCTTTTGCTCTATCTCTTTTCCATTCTCCACGTCTTTAATTACTATATTTCCTCCTTTGTGTATGACATATACTGTTGATAGATTGAATTTACGTTGCAGGAAACCACTGTTCTCGAACACATCAATTATTCCTTCATACTTCAGATTGATCTTACGAAATTTCAAATCGGCGTGAAGACCGTCTTGAGATATACTAAATCTGTATGAGCTCTTGAGTGCAATATATATAATTAGAAGTAGATAATAGACAAATACGAAGATTAAGTAATCAATTATTTTACCTGGTCTAATTTCGAGGAAAAGGGAGAACGCCATTAAAAGTATTGTACCTTTAACAATAGTCTTCTTGATGGTTTTATTCATACAACCAGCAAGCTACCAGGTAATTTCCATGATTCCTAAGAGGAGGTTCTTGAGTTTTGCATCTTTCCATTGCAAATGGGCATCTTGGATGAAAACTACATCCTTCTGGCCTGTTAATCAGGCTTGGTACATCTCCCACGGGAGGCTTGAGTTCCTTGGAATTTGTTGTGGGTATTGAAGTAATAAGAAGCTGAGTGTATGGATGCAGTGGCTTTTCCAACACCTCTTCATTTTTTCCATATTCAATAATCTTGCCAGCATATAAAACAACTATAAAATCAGCAATATATTTCGCAACGTAGATATTGTGTGTGATAAATACGTATGTAAGTTTGAACTGCTTCTGTAGGTCAACGAGTAAATTCAATATCTGTGCCTGAATAGATTCGTCCAGCGCAGAAGTGGGCTCGTCCAGAACGATGAGCTCCGGTTTCTTGATTATCGCTTTAGATATTGCTACCCTCTGTACCTGACCACCCGACAATTCCCTTGGTTGTTTATCCTTAAGTTCATTATAGGGCAATCCAACCTGTTGCATTATGTCCTGTACCTTTTCCTCGTCAAAATTTTTCAAGGATTCTGATATTATATGCTTGATTTTCATTCTTGGATTCAATGACGTTGAGGGATTTTGAAAAACCATGTCTATATTTTCCCTTATATCTGCCGTATTCTTTTTATTTACCTCTTCCCCTCTAAAAAATACCTTACCCGAAGTTGGTTTTTCTAAAGTTACCATGATTTTTCCCATGGTAGTCTTTCCAGAACCGCTCTCACCAACCACGGCCAGCACCTGATTCGATGTCAGTGTGAAACTTACGTTATCAAGTGCCTTAACATAGATTGGTTTGGTCCTCATGGCAATTTCTAATAGTCCTCTTTTCTGCGACAGATAGTATTTCCTTACATCTTCAAATCTGTATATTTCACTCATATAACCAACACTTAACCTTTCTATCTTGAACGTCCAGTAGTTTGGGTTCTTCTTGCATACATCTTTCAAACACGAACTGACATCTGTTGCTGAATTTACAACCATCTGGTAATGATAGATAAGATGGCGGAGACCCCTTGATTGAAAAAAGCTTTCCAGAAGTCTTTGAAGAATTTGGTATGCTACCGATTAGTCCTGACGTGTATGGATGAAGTGGTTTCTTAATGATGCTTTCTGTGTTTCCCGATTCCATTATCCTTCCACTGTACAAGACTACTAGATTGTTGGAAAGAACATATGCTAGTCCAATATCATGCGTTATGAAAATTATGGTCATTTTCATCTCTTTATTTAACGTTCTTAGTAGGTTAATTACCTGAGCCTGTATTGTAACATCCAGGGCAGTGGTTGGTTCATCTGCTATCAAAATTTTTGGTTTAAGAAGCAACGCCATGCATATAACGACTCTTTGGACTTGTCCCCCGGATAACTCGTGCGGATATCTTCTCATAATGGAATCTGCATCTGGAAGTCTTAGACTGATAAGAGATTCTTCTGCTTCTTTCCGCATTTCGGCTTCATCCGTGCTTAAATGGTCTCTTTCCCTTCTTATCCTTGCTGCTTCAATCAACTGAAAA
>JAJYDZ010000363.1:0-1967 GCA_021790415.1 Thermoplasmata archaeon
CACCAGTTGTTTTTGGTCTTGATTTTAGGAGGTCCAGAATTTGTCTCCTCTTGTTGTCAGCAAGTGCCTTAAAGACTTTTCCATCTCCATTAGAGTCTTCATTTTTAGCAGACATGTTATGGTTATCCCAACATGTTATATTTTCATAACATTTATATTTAACCAAAATATGGCATCAGGGTGAACCGTATTGAAATTGGAGTTTCAGGTGAGCACCAGAATCAGAAAACCCATTGAGAAAGTTTTTGATGCCGTTGTTGACCCAGACAAGATTGGTAGCTATTTTGTACCAGGTGGTGTCAGCGGTCCTATGGTTGAGGGAGCTGAAATAACTTGGACTTTTCCAGATGTTTCTTGTGTTCAAGCGATGAAAGTGGTCAGATTAGAGAAGAACAAGGAAGTAGAACTGGACTGGTTCAAAGATGATGGATCTAAGACTCATGTTCTGATAAAGTTTGATAAATTAGGAGATAACGAGACAATGGTTTCAATCAAACACTCCGGGCATAAGCCGGATGATAAGGGACTACAAGACTCCTACTCCCACTGCGAAGGATGGAGCGTTATGCTCTCTTCCCTAAAAGTTTACCTAGAATATGGGAAAAATTTGGGGAAAGGATACTGGTAGGCTATTCATCTCCAAATGGAGAAAGGATATCTACACAAAGTATCCATTATATTTTTTTAAACTGTTATTGAAGATTGATTATTTCTAAAAAGAATCTTATGAATTCATACCTCACTTGAAATTTGAAATTCTAAGGCAACTTACAAATTCAGGGAAATCCGGACCAATTGTATAACGTAATAACTTTCTGTTTCAGCGAAAATCAACAACTAATGGCAAAGTGAAAAGAGCATGCAGACAGTCAATTATGGATTCAATCTAAAAATAATGTAAATTTGACGGTGCCTTAACTGTTATTATGTTATATTTATCAAAGAGTATTTGAAAAACCTCTAAAAATAAATGTGCTCAATAGAAGAAACTAAAAGTATCGTTTTCATCACATGTCAGTTTCTATATTGCTTTCGTGTTCTGACAGTTGGGGCAAACGAATTACATCAATAGATTTCTTAAGATTGCCTTGAGCTTTCTATTGACTTTAATTTCAGATGCCATCATTCTTGCTTGTGCATCGTCAAGTATCATTGGCATCCTTCTCAGCCTTCCCTTGCTGTAAACGCAGAATCTCAATGCGCTTTCCCCATTCTCGAATTTAAGCAGCTGAATAGTTGGTTCCCAACGCTCCTTCAATCCATTGGCTGTTAAAGTGCATCTTATTGACGCCTCTTCTGTAATCATACCCCTTCCCCACGGAAATTCAAACTTTCTGGGAAGTTTTCTGGTCTCTGCTTTATCAATTTTCATTTATATCCTGAGGATGTAAAATTTACATTCTTTCTATATTCTTCTGTCTCACCGAAGTACACAATCAAGAAAAAGGTCAGGTAATACGCTATTCCAGTATCTTTCATTCTGGACGGGGAATGTTCTACAAACTCCCCGGTATCTGTCAAGTAGCCAAAAGTCATAAACGACATAAAGAAGTAAGCGCACCGAATAAGAAAGTATCAACTTAGGTGAAACAAAGGGGGAGTTCTCTAGAAGTTCAAACAATAGCCGTATGTGGGGCGCTTAAATTTACATAAGGAAGAAAGGCTGCCGCTCATTCCCACTGATTTCCGGAATAGTAGAGCATTTATACCATGTTGAGAACGGGCCCAGTGGGATTCTATCCCCATAGGGGTGCGGGCTCGATGTTTAAATTATAGACGATGGATATTAAACATTTTTCTAACCGTAATATCTAATAACATCTTGCTTAATTTACCCTCTCACTGTGCTTTCAACTAGGGTAATGTCACATGCATTGCTAAACGTTCAGTCTCTATGAAATGTTGCTACACCGGGTGCAGTGAAATGCAGGGTGCAACAGTCTTTTCCATTTAGCTGCGTGCCCAGA
>JAJYDZ010000363.1:1977-3137 GCA_021790415.1 Thermoplasmata archaeon
GGGTATGGGCTGGGCACTTTAATTATATACTCCCGATATTAAACCCTTTTTTGGGTTCCTTAGTTTTTAATAACATTCGAGTTAATTTACTCTCTCCCTGTGTTTGCAACTAATGCAATGTCACATACATTGCTAAAGGTTCAGTCTCTATAAAATGTTGCTACACCAGGTGCAGTGATACGCAGGGTGCAACAGTCTTTTCCATTAGGCTGCGTGCACAGATATCTGGTTTCTACGATAGGGATAAGGAACTCAAGCAGATACAGGGCGTCATTGGCATAGATAATTGGCTATTTATACCGGGGTCCAGGATGGTAAGAAAGACAAGCCTCTCCCAAGCAATCTTCGGTCTCTTTGTGAGAAAAAGCCGGATTGAACACTCACGTACTTTTCTCAAAGTGCCATGAACAAATCATAAGATCAAAAACATATATTATATTAAAGTACCAGATGATCTGCTCCCCTGAAAACCGCAATTGACAGAATCAGTCTGATAATTCCCATTCTTTAGAACAGATGAACCTCAAAACATTTATTAGACTTCAAGAACTTTAATAAAGGGGCTTAAGCTTATGAATGAAAATCAGGGTGCGAAATTGAAAGTGATTGATTATCATGGGTTCTTAAGCGCTGAAGATTACGAAAATATGAAATTAAAACTTCCTGATATTATGGAAATCCCAGCCGGCCTTGATAGTGATAGAAATACACTACAGGATTATATTATAAAAATCAAAAATGATAAGGATAATAAATTCATAAGATTTTATGGATTACATACGCAGGAACCGTATACAACTAAAATGAAAGATGGTGAGTTCGTAACAGGAGAAGACCTTGAAACTGGTAGAATGTACGAAAGTCTAGTGAGAGATGGAAAATTATGGAAAGATGAAAAATGGGTAGAGGAATTCATTCAATTTATCGTTAAAAGGACTGAGTTCATCAATAAAGAGACTGGAAATGATCACGGCCTGAAATACATAGAGGTTCATCCACCAAAGACCGACCTTCTTAATGATAAACCAAAAAATTTCTTTGATTATTACGAGATTTTCATTCGTGCTATACACCAAAAGTTAGGAGAAGATGTGGAAATATTCATGGAGAATTCAAATGGATCAGACCATTTGGCATTCTCAAAATATAAGGGAATTAAC
>JAJYDZ010000364.1 GCA_021790415.1 Thermoplasmata archaeon
CGAACTCGTATATGGTCCTGCGATTGCGCTCGACCAGGCCATGCTCAGTGATCCTTCCTATGTATTCCGATACCTTGACCCTCTTCTTTCTCTCCTTGTCCCATCTCGTGGTGTCTCTATAGAGATAATAGGAATTCCCCATGGACTTCACTTCCACCGGAATGCCTCTCTCCTCTCCGATCCTCTTCGCAGCCTTCAGTATCTCTGGATCCATATATACAGTAATAGGGTATACACATTAATAAACTATTCAATCATCAGAACCAGCAACATACAGTTACCAATGGAACGATGAATCTTATACCCTAAGAAACTGAGGAGTTAGAATAACAAATTCAACCTGAAAGTGACAGCAAATGGAACCAATAGTGAGTCAAATTAAGTTATATTTCTAATGCGGATATTATTTTTTAAATTCTCGATTTGGACTTCGGTATCTTCATCAGAATTAAATATTATATTGTAACCCATCTCATTCAGTTCTTTTATTCTTTCCATGGCTCCTTTGGTTATTCCTTCTCGGTCTCTCCCCCCATCAAACTCATACGCTATAACATTTAATTCGGGATGGTTGCTAGCAAATTCATCCATTTTTTCAATTTCATGGTCTAGAATTGTTCTGGTTATCTTAGGTACATCTTTTACTTGACCCAATACAACATTCTTTTTTTTCATCTACTGTTCCGTCTCCTCTTTTTTATTTTTAATCTATTATTATATCCTATGTAATTAAAACCTGATTTTATGATTTTTATGAAATCAATCCCTTCATCCTTTCCATTTGTCTGTGAGGTACGTATCATTTCGACATCGCCATCCGTATCCTGTTGCATTAAACCTCCTTTTTCAAGTTCTTTTCCTTCTCTTTGTGCCCCTCTTCCCAAGTATTTCCCCCCTATGTGTAATAAATGAACAAATCTGTCTTTCTATCAACCATAGAGAAATAATCTCTGATAAGAGAATTCAAATTAGATATGCTATAAAATTCACTAAAAATTTCATTTTTATTTTTTAATGTTTTCGATTTTGTAAATTTCTTAGATAATGATGATGATAAAATATCAATTTTTTTAATCAAATCAGGAAGTTTTTCGACATCAAGAACTTCAATGGTAACTTCTTCAGATTCACTTTTAACATATTCTTTTACAACAATTCCCTTGAGGAAAGGTTCGATTAAGTCATCAATATGTTCTGTGACTGTAACACCTTTACCACATTCTTTAAAAGTGGTCGTCAGATTCTTGTCTTTATCTCTTGCAAATATTGCATTTGTTAATCTCATGTTTTGTTTTCACCCAACATTATTTTACTGATACTATTTTTCAGTCCTAATAGGTCAAAATTGCTATCAATTAATAATTTCTTGTAATACTTTTTTATCATATCTCCATTGATATCTTCACCCTCATAAAATAACTTCGCCTCTTTGAAAATGTTTTGACAATCTGTAGATGATTTTGTTTCAATCCCGATGAGTCTATTCAAGTTTTCAATAATTGTGAGAAGGCCCTTCTCCTCCGGAACTATTTCATCAAGGAAATCAAATCTTCTTTTTAGACCATTGTCTAATATGTCACTGTGATTTGTAATGCCAATAATGAATATCCTATCTTTGAGTGAAATATTGTCCAAAAAATCATTCAATTCTAAAAGAGCACGTTTCATTTCTGCCAATTCATTTTCACTGTTTCTAACTACTGATAGTCGATCGATTTCATCTAAGATCAATAGGATCCCGGTCTCTCTGGCAATTTCTCGAACATTTTCAATAGCTTCTTTCATATTTGAAGTAGTGTCGCCCAAGTTCGACCTAATTATTGAAGGAACAGAAAAGGTGAATGCTGATACCCCAAATTCGTTTAGAACATATGACGCTATTTGATATGCAATTGATGTTTTTCCAACTCCTGGTTCACCATACATTAGGATTTTGCTGCCAAAACCAAATGCGGACAAGATTTCAATTTCTTTGTCATCAACTTCTTTAAAGACTTTGTCTGCAATTGCCTTATATTTCGATATAATCATATCAGAGCCATAAAAATAATCGATTTTGCGTTTTATTACATCTTCTTCTAATTCAAAAATAAAAGATCGTTCCATAGTAACACGCTAGGATTTTGCAGCTTGATTATGTATTGCTTCTATTTAATATATTGTTCAGAAAATATTGTATTTGTCCTAAGAATCCTAATGGAATATCTATCTCTGTTGGTTACTGCATTCAGAGTTCTACTCCAAAAACTTGCTTCGAATGCTCAAACAGATCTCAGAACCAGTTGAGTCGGTTCTCCAAACAAGTATCACTTCATTTCAGATTGCAATTCAGCTTCTAATAACGTTGGCCTTGTACAAGATTTTAACTCTTCAATTTCTTTAACAACTCGCATTTAATCTCTAACTCCCGCCATTTCACATAATAGGTATTCCCAGATCTTCAATCGCGGTCCTCAATTTCTTTGGTATCTCTGATATCTTCCATTCATTTCCAATCCTCAGCATGCTTATCCTCTCCAGATGTTCCATGACATCTTTTTGGGAGTATTTTCCGAGCATATCATGGGATTTCAGTAATGCATATATGCGGTAATGCAGGATCAATGCGATGAAATTAACAAACGTCCATCTCTGAAGCTGGAAATCGTCACTCATGTAGGAACGATCTGCATGAATGGTGTTCTTGAATGTGTCGTATGGCTGCTCTATCTCAGTTCTGGATTTCATCATGTCATACACTATTTCCCCTTAAACATGTAGGTTAGTCATGACTGAGACGGTTCCCATCCTCCCCCTCACTTTTGCAATGGTTGATTCAGTGAACTTTTCATTGCGTCCGAGGAAGTCCTTCTCCTCCTCCGCCTTCAGGAAATCATTCCTGAAGGTGTATACTCCTGTTTCCATGTGGGTATTTGCTGTAAAATATGGGGTGATCCTGGAACATGAAGTCTTTCTCTCCTGACCGAGAGTAATCTATGATCCTTGAATTCCTCCTCAGGATAATTATGTAAAGCATTCCCCTGCGGTTCTCGCCATTTTACCTCCATTTCGTTCTTTCATATTTTTTCCATATACGCTAACACTTTCCCAGGTTTGGTGGATTACAAACCTCAACCGGATTTAAAACTATTA
>JAJYDZ010000365.1 GCA_021790415.1 Thermoplasmata archaeon
TCAATAAAGCACTGCTTCTTGTCACAGGGGATTATACACTTCTTCTGGATGCGGATTCAAGAGTTAAACAGGAAACTCTAAAAAAAGGAATACATGCCATCCTCACACACAAAAACACTTCCTTTGTCTCATACAGGGTAGGCCATTATAACAGGTACTTTAACAGGATCACGCAGCTTTTTGCATTATCACAGGACATGGGTGATATGCTGTCAAAGATGGGTTCATACAGGTTCAACCTTCCATTCTCTTTACAGGGTGGTTTCACTCTGGTCAAAACTTCTGTATTGAGGGAAGTTGGGGGATGGTCAGAACATACCATTACTGAGGATGCAGATCTATCATGGAAAATATATCTTAATGGAACGAGGGGACTCTATCTAAGCAATTCAAGGATAATGAGCGAGGATCCTTCCACACTGGAAACATGGAAAAAACAGGTTGCCAGGGTGCAGCAGGGATGGACCAAACTTGAAATTGATAGATTCTTTAGCACTATTAAAGCCAAAAATGTCTCAATCAGGAACAAGTTCATACTTTTCAATATATTCTTTGCCCCCTACTCCAATGTCAGCTGGCTTGTCACGACATTTATCTCCGCGTTTGCTGTAATATTTCAAATTGAGGCCCCTGCAAGCTCAATTTTCAGCAGCCCAATATACGTGGCAGTACTGATGATCCCCACGGTACTTTTCTATTTATCAGGAGCATATGCTCTCAAAGTCCAGAACATCCTGAATTTTAAAAATGGCATAATGATTCCATTGCTATCCTACACTACTGCTTGCATGATAACCAGAGCTGCAATTGGGTTTACCAATGGAATAATGGGAAAGAGGGGGAATTTCTTCAGAACGCCGAAAAGAGGAATGAACGCATCTACGGACATGAAATATTATACAGATTTAAAAATGGACCGGAGCGACTACATAGAAGCAATTTTCTCTGTTATTGGAATAGTTGTGGGAATAACGGTGCTTTATTACGGTGTCTGGATACTTTCCCTCTCTTTGCTGATCTTCTCAATTCTAACACTCAAATCTGTAAATTTCAGAAAGTCTGCACCTGCTGGCAATCCTGTAGAAGCTAAAGAAATCCAGGAAGAAGCAGTAAAGGTCTTATGAAAGCACAAAGAGCGTGAACATTCCCACAACCATTACACTGGTGAACTGAAATAAAAGAAATCGAAAAATACTGTGTGAGGAGGGGCAGTAATGTGATACATAAACACTCACTCAGTGGATTCTTTCAAAAGCCGCCGACGGGATTCGATCCCGCGACCTTGTGCTTACCAAGCACACGCTCTACCAAGCTGAGCTACGACGGCAACAGGGTGAAAATGTAATAACATTAATAAATTTTGCATAATGTGAGCATTTCAGTTTTTATACAGGATGAGATTATTTTTTTCAAGCGTAGAACACATTCCTGTGGTTTCCATATGCCTCAAATGGGATATTGCCTCCCCTATGGCAAATTTCTTTTCCATGTGATTCATTGAATCCAGGTGCCTTCCCCTGCTCCAGGTCATGTTGCATGCAATATCATATGCAGTCATCATTTTCCCATTTATGATATTCAGTATTTCCTCCATTCTCGTCGTGTGATGTGACAGGAGAGATTCGATCCTTCCCTTAACATTGCTGAAGGGGCCCCCATGTCCGGGAAATGCATTGTTGACAGGAAGAAGTGCCGTCTTTCTCAAACTATCAATGTAATGGCCCAGAAAATCAGTCACACCATCGTAATAGCTTATGTTTGGAGTGATTTTCTCAAGGATATGGTCACCTGTGAATATTATGTCAGTTCCTGATGGAATGAAGCAGGTCGATCCAGGTGAATGGCCGGGTGTGCTCACATATTCGATTCCTGTTTTTGTTACCGGCAGTTTATCAAAACTGTTTATGGAAAGTCTGGCATATTCATCCAGTTTTGCAAATACAGGATTCTCCTTTCTGAAAGCGAGAGAAGAAGGGTCAGGCACTCCATTCATTTCAAGGATTTTTTCATCATTCCCTGCGTAGCCATCAACATCTTCCTGCATCTTGAATATAAATTCAAGATCATTTTTTCCAATATAGAGTGGAATTCCATATTTCTCACTTGCAATCACTCCTCCTCCAAGATGATCAATGTGGAGATGAGTAAGGAGGATACCATCAATTTCTGAGAAATCAACGCCACTGTTTAAAAGGAAATCAAAACCTGCCCTATCCATACCGGCATCAATCAGATAGGTGCCTTTTTCTGTTTTAATTCGGTAAACAGAAGCAAATTTGAGTGCCCTTATAGCTATAGGGACAGTGAACATTTTAATCTCAGGGTTCATGGTTCTTGATGTTTTCATCAATAATCTATTTTATTCAATATTCGTTTTCTTTATAACAATATTCGAAACAATAAATTGAATCTTAACAACCGAAATGAAAAAAATTTAATATATGCTTCAATTGTCTCACGTTGACAGACTTCGATTATGATGCGATAATAATTGGTGCTGGAACGGCAGGAATGTCTGCTGGTGCAGCGTTGGAAAAGAATGGCAAGAACTACATTATTCTGGACAAGAAAAAAGAGATAGGAATTCCAGTGAGGTCCACTGGTGCTGTTTCACTTGAATGGGTAAGGAGAATAGGAATGCCTGAGAATCCTGAGATTATAGATGCAGAAATTTCCAGCATGAGTTTCAGGACTGACAGAAATGCGAGAATTGATATGAATTTTGGCAAAACTGTAGGACTCGTTTATAACTTTACAAATTATGAAAAATTCCTCGCAGACAAATTTGCAGGAAAACTCAATATCAAACTCAACACAAGAGTTAATGGGGTTTCAGGCAACGTGGTTACTACTGAAAACGAAACATATACTGCAAAACACATAATCATGGCTGCTGGGCCCCAATCTACTTTTGGAAAGAAATTACCGAAAAACGAGGTTCTGGTGGCATATGAAGAAATAAGAAAAGCTCCTGCAAGAGATGACTTTCAGATGATCTTATGGTTTAGTGATGATGCTCCAGGCGGATATTTCTGGGATTTTTCAGAATCAGGAAATTCCAGGAAAATAGGTGTTTGTTTTTATCCTCTGAAAGGGGAGCAACCAAAGGAAGTTCTGTATAAGTTCCAGGAA
>JAJYDZ010000366.1 GCA_021790415.1 Thermoplasmata archaeon
GAAATTAATTATGATCCATGTTGTTTATTAGCTTATAAATGACAGCATACCGGGTATACGTACATGAGGAGAAACTGAATATAGTTATTTAGGGTATAAACGGTACCATATGGGTATCAGATCTTTGCAGGAAATATGAACTCGAGCGAGCAAGTTTCTACTACTGGAAGGAACAGCTCGTGAACAGTGTACCGGAAATATTTTACAACCATGGAAGAAAGATTAATAAAAATCGAATAAGGATAGAAGGAAGGATAATGAGATTGCAATACTCAAGGCAACCATAGCTGATGTCGTACCGGAAAACCTGGATTCTGCAAGGGACTTCTTCACAACCTGATGCTTGTGAATAGATAGACTACTTATGTTCCAGAGTCTATGTTTCGAATCATTAATTCTGCTAATTTAAAGCATTAAATAGAAGTGGCTTTGCACTTAAAAGCCATTTTTAGACTGATTTTAGGTGCAAGATTGACTTTAGGTGCAAAGCCGATAGAAGTACACCCTGATTTACAACATCCTTTGTGGCGCTGCCCTTTTCCAATGCCATTAAAGGGAAATCAGCTACGGGTTTTTGTTTTTCTTCTCAAACATGGAAAATCTTTTGGCAAGAGCTTTTACATGTGGTAAATGCCTAAGTCTTTTGATATCTGGATACTTAATCTGAAGTTCACTCAATTTACGGCCGCCAGCAACTATAACTTGCATGTTCGTGTCGATAGTAAACCAATGATTGTCAAACAATTCGTGATGGTTTGCGCATAACGGTATCCCGTTTTCAGGATGATCCGAACCATGATTTGCTTTTGGCAAAATATGCGCTGCTTCAATTATTGGTTTGTGTTTTATTCCACAAACTGCACATTCTAGACCATACAATGAAGTAACATCGAAATGAAACTTTCCTTGTTTGGGTCTAGTTGGTACCATTGTTTTTGTACCAGGTTTACCTATTTCATATAAATGGAAAGGTTCGAGTGGTTCTTTGAAGACACGTTCCCTAATCTCAGAGATAGTAGTAGGGAATTTCTTGTATAGTTTCACCAAAAAAGTTTTACATTCCTCGTCAATGGCGGTTACTATACCAATCATTATCTGCCTTTCTTTCCCTTTTAATTTATTTCCAAAGACAACGAAGAGAGGTAAGCTGTAATCCTTAGAACTCCACATGCTATTGATCTCATTTTCATCCATTATCTTGTTCTTAGTCTCTGGAAAATCATATACAAGATATTCCTCATCAGTTTCATCCTTGTACACCGTACCGGTTGATAGCAAGGTTTTGGCAACACGCTCACCCAAACCTTTGAGTGTTGAGGCATATATTCCTCTTTGTGTTTTAACGATACCATTAGATTTTAGTTCATTATATGAGACAGAGTTATCGCTTTTAATTTTAAGTTCATTCCATAACTTTTTTCTCTGTTCAAACTCTTGAGGAATAGTATATTCAAATAAATCGTAGTGAAATAGGCCATCAAGTACCCAGAGATCAATTCCAACCTTTTTTGAAAGTTCGTTTAATGTATTATTGAAATCTCTGTAAAATCGTCCTCTTGGTTCCTTCTTCACTTGGGGCAGCAAATCATATTTTTCTAAGAATTTCTCGCTCTTACTATTCCAAACTCCGTATTTTAGTGAAGATGAAACCAAAAGAAATGGAGTGTATATTCCATAATCTAATCCTTTAACCTTTGGCATTGAGTCAATTCTATCTTCCATTTCTAAGGAGGTATCGGTAAGGGATAGAAGAGCAGCCCTTAATTTTTCCTCATTGATTTTCAAATTTTTAATCTGCCTGTCTAGTTGTGTCCAATGATGGTTGTTTCTAAAATGAAGAAAATCGTAGAATTCTTCCATAGGTAAGGTTGACAAGCTATTGTGTGAGAACTTTGCCTGAAATTTAGACATTACATTGTTCTTTGAAGTAAACAGGTCGCTATGCTTATTTGAATTGGAATATAACTTTTTGAGATTATCTACCGCTTTATTAAGGTTATCACTATAAGTACTCATAACAGAGGTAATCTTCGTGACTTAAAAGTTCTTTCCTTAAAGAGCCTTTCTAGTAATTTGTGTCAAAATTTAACTTAATCCACTTACTACTCACCTAATGCGAGGCAAACTTATAGAAGTAACTAAGACATCGAAACGTGGTTCTTCGTTGAGAATGACCTTTCCAAAAGAGATAGCGGAGAAGTTGAATGTTACAGAATCTGAGCATATAGGGTTTTATGGGGTCAATGGAGAGATTGTTGTTAGGAAGATTGAGTGGTTATATCAACTTAATGAATTTTTGGATCTATACATTGTTATAATTTTTGGTTCTTCCCAGTTTCACGTGGGTAATTTTCTTTGTTTTTCCTTGACTATGAAATACAAAATTTCAGTTGGGTAGCGGTTCCCCTATTATTGGTATTTCTCTCAATAATTCTTTTCTTGCTTGCAGGATTAATGTCAAGGGATCTGATACGGGACCTCATAAACAAAAAACTGGCGGAAAAATCACTCTTACCGGAGATTGATGCTTACGTAAGAGGCCTTGATGGAAAGCTTGATATCATTAACGGCTTTATCATTAATCTGGGAAAGTACGTGCAGCTGGAAACCAAAAAGACCTTTGAAATATTGAAATATGCGGATATACAGAGGATATGTTCACCAAAGGGCAATAAGTGATCTAAATGAAAGTGAAAGAGATTTTAAAGAGGTAATAAAATGAGTGTTAAAAATGAAGTCTATGGTATTATATGCAAAATATGGTTTGGTAGAGAGACTTGGGTCTTCAGCAAGCATGGCCATATTCCAAGAGGGGAAAAAGATTACTTGGATCTAATGCGTTCAGGAGAATGGCCTAATGTAATGGGGCACGATGGTCTTTGGATATGGGGTACACCAAGAGATTATATGAAAGGGGGAAAAACCAAGTTGCTGCTATATGATAGATATCTAGAAGCCATTACAGTTGATGCTGACGTAATTCCCGGGGAAATGAGGGTAAGCTACGAAGGATGTGAGGATTCTGATTACTGTTTTCCTTTTCGAAATGTGATGAATGGTAAAACTTTGCACATATTGGAAACTCCAATTGGAGTGGGAATAATAAGAAATTTGCTTGGA
>JAJYDZ010000367.1 GCA_021790415.1 Thermoplasmata archaeon
GCAATGATCAGATCACAGTCAGGTTAAGGGGAGCTATCCTTAATCTTACACATATTTATGGACACTACGGACGACCTCCTTTCTTTTTATGCAGATATTTTATTTCTAAGCTACCAAGATACGCGAGGATAACAACAATTTGGATTATGGTTCCATAATACCAGTATTCAAATGAGGCGAACTTGACTGTAAGTGAGGATGACTTAACATTAGATACGAGTACCTGATTGACTCCCCCATACAAACTCAGAACCTTACCATTGGTAAGTATGTCCTTATAATAAGGATAATTTACACTTACGATGTTGCTGGCACTGGGTAAACCGACCTCAAAACCACCTAATACGGCGGTGAATGATGCAGTTGATCCATTCCATTGATTATCATTCGATGTGAGGTTGTTGAAACTAACTAGATGCACATTATCCTTTGAAATGAGGCTCTGAACCAGATATTTGCTGTGATTAAAGTTTGCACCATTGACCAGAATTATATTTCCAACGGCGTTGATATAATGCTTGTTCGGAACAGTTGATATTATCCTTAAAATATTGTTTTCAGTGAATGAATAGTTGAGGTTGACTAATCTGAATCCGCTACACCCATTGTTAATTGTGTGTATTGCCTCGATTTGATTATTGTTTACAAAAAATGTTAAGTTTCCGCTGTCATTTGCTTCCCAGATTTGGATCCATATTTCATTTTGGTTATCTTTAATACTTAGTGGAATCGTGAGGGTGGAATTTCCCTTGGTAAAAGCAAATGAACTGGGAGCAGTCGGGTTATCGCTTATGTTAGGCAAGTTGTAGCTATTGCTTGATGCCCACGCAGAATCCGAGAAATTAATGGAAGAATCACTAACGTAATTGGCCGAACTGATTTTAGTAGAATTTGTTGTTAACATATATAACTGGTTGATGTCCGAAGGTTTTTGAAGTATTATTTGTCTGGAACTATTTAATATCACTTTCCAGTTTCCTTGGCTGATATCATTTGGCATGAATAGAGAATAGTTCACCAGATCTATTCCTTTGTTGGCCAGCGTGTTTAGGGCATAATAGTTTCCCAAAAGGATTCCTGTCATACCTAGTGTCTTGGCAACTGGAGGGAAATAATTACTTTTGTAAATAGAGTATGTACTTGTGTTGGAAACCATAGTAACTCCGATCTGCCTCTGCATCAGCGACATAGTTTCACTAGCATTGTAGGGGCCGTTATATTCGCTGACTCCCTTAAGCACAACAAAATAGTCCATTCCAGCTATTCCCATTAATTCTGAAAGGTGGGTTGTCAGGTTGTTATAAAATTCATTATAAACAAAAGAGAAATAATCATTAATTGGAGCAGGCACAGAGGCATAAGTACTCATATAGGGCGTACGAAAAGACTGGCTGTTATATAAGGGATTTAAAAAATGATGGATAGAAAGATTGTAAATTAATTCCTGATCATAAGGAAAGAAGGCTACACCTTGAAATGTTCCGGATGTGAGATTATCAATTTCCGAATTAAGATTATAATAAGACTGTGGGACATATGACCCTCTATTAATAATGCTACTACTATTATAGTATCCCTGTGAAGCTACCGGTGTCAATAACACGAAAATGAATACGACAGCGAATAAAGCCGTCAATATTTTTCTTTTGCGAGGACTCAATACTACCTTTTTGGGCCATTTAATTCCGTCGGTGGTCTTACGAGATCGAAATGATTCATAGAAATAAGCGATTATGTCTATGAATATTATAGAATATAATGGTGCAATGATAATCCAATCCCAGTAGTAAGAGGTGTTAAGCAGCTTATAGCCTGGGAGGTGTAAATAGAAAAATATAGGTACAGACGGTATGATGCTCTTGGGTCCTGCTCCTATCAAAGCAGAGACTATTATGATAACCGAGAATAAAGATAGTCTCTTATTATTTCTTATAAATCCCCATAACAATGCTAATGCAAGTAGAAGATAATTGAATAGATTCCATATTTGAAGTAAAACACTGGATAGTGAAAGGACTGAGACTTGAGCAACATCATCAATAGGGTAAGGTATCAGGAACAGGACAGACAGGAAGTTATTACTATAAAACTTGAAAGTCTGTAAGCTTTGAGCATAGGGTGAAGATGGGCCAAGTGAAATAAATGACCCAAACTCGATTGGCAGAATAAACGGGGTAAATATCAATAATAATACTCCTATCGTGAGAAGAATTGGCAATAAAATTTCCTTGAAGATATTCTTAAGTGAACGAACATTTTTACCTAAATTCGGTGTGTAAATGATGAAGAAAGATAAATAGAGAACGGAACCGAGATATGTGAATTCTTCTATTCCCAAACTAGCAAAGAGAAGGATAATCGACACCAGTGAATAGATATTAATTGTTTTTCCGATTGATCTGCTCAGTATAACAAAATTAAGTGAAAGTAGTAAAAATGCCAAGGAAAAAAACTCTGCAAAATCACCAGAAGACAGTTGATCAATCTCGAATGCGTTGTAGAGGAAAAAAAGGCTTGCAACCACCCTCACAAAGAATTTGTCTGTAAATCTTCCTGACAGTATGTAAAATGATTCTGCTAAAAATAATGTAGTATACAGAATGTATACTCTGGACGCAACTGATAACGGAAGAAAGTAGCCTAAAAGAATAGATGGATAATTATTCATTATATAATTAATTAAAGTGGCTGAGATAAACAGGTTGGGAAGGCCGTCCCCGCCGTATGGATTCCAGAATGGAAAAGAACTCCCATGGACCAGCTGCTGGAACGCTAGAGGGAAGAAATAGAAATTTCCCCATTCAATAAATGGAGTTGAAAGAAATAATAGTTTAAAATAAAATAAAAGTATGCTTATTAAAGCAACTATTGTGAATATAAGAAAATCTCTGAACTTTTGCCTCATTAACACAAACTCTTCAAACGAATATATTATTTTCGGTTTTAAATTACTTTGGTTACTAATGATGTTCTGAGTTCCGCGTATGATGATCAAATGATAGAAGTGGAAAGAAAAAAACGTTCCAAGACGACAGAAATGAATTGGGTGTTTTCACGTAACGAATGCAGTATAACCTATGTTATACAACATTGTGGACTGATGCAGTATAT
>JAJYDZ010000368.1 GCA_021790415.1 Thermoplasmata archaeon
CAGATAGATATGATTATTATTGCCCAAGATGTATTGGGAATATCCGCCGTTGACTGTTTCACCAGTCACGGAAGCCTTTGAGCACATATTTTCATTGCCGCTCAGACAGAAATTGCATTTTCCACATGAATCCCACAGATATTGCATTCCAACGAGCTGTCCGCTCTTTATTCCTTCAACATTGTCCCCAAATTCAAAAACTCTGCCAATAATTTCATGTCCAGGAACGATAGGTAATTTTGGAGGGGAACCGTAAAGCTTCCAGTCACCCTGAATCATGTTTAGATCTGATCCGCATACCCCACAGGCAATTTCCTTAACAAGAACCTGATTTGATCCAAGTTCTGGAATTTCAATATCCTCAATCTTAAGGGGAGAATTCTCCATGGAATCTGTTTTCTTGAGCATCATGACTTTCATGGGATTTACAGATCAATAACTATGGGTTTTATAAATTATTGGTTAAAACATGTGGCTTCTCTATCTTCTCTCATCACACAATTTGTTATACCCTTTGCAAATTGAAAAGATCAAAAGTTATCAAACGTAGTTTAGCCATTCCATTATTGGGTCATCAGATCCCTCAAGATCACTGAATGTCTCCCCGAATGAACTTTTGGTGGTAAATCTGAAAAAATAGATTCTCCCATCTATGAGCTTTCCAGTCATTATATGAGTGACAGGTTCCCCATCTGGAAGATGGCTCATGGCCTCAGGAAATTCAGGTGAAAAATGGAGCTCAACGTCTTCCCCTTTCTCGTATAGGGTATATGAACGGTTTACCTCAACATAGGCTCTTAACTTCTTTTCCTCTATTGACGGTTTATCCGGCTTATTCATCTTGTATCCCATGGTTATGACAATATGGAATTAATCGTTTCTCTAAACAGTTTAAATATTTTAAATATGATTCCATATCATGATATACATAACCGAGGAGCAGGTGGAAAAAAATCTCCCCATGGATAAGCTCATTGGAGCTATGAAAGAAATTTTTGTGGATGCAGGTACAGGAAAGGCAGGTTTTCTTCCAAGATCAAGGCTAAAATTCGATGGCAATGTTTTAAACACAATGCCTGCGTATATCTCAAAGTATGGATTAACGGGTTTAAAGGCATACATGGGAGGGAAAAACGGCTATCGGGGTGTAGTTCTCCTATTCAATATAAACAACTATGAACCAATAGCGTGCATAGAATCAAATATACTTGGGCAGAGAAGAACTGGCGCTCTTCCGGCAATGCTCACCAGGGAACTTCATTCAGGTGCGGAATCCTTTCTTCTCATCGGAGCAGGATTCCAGGCTGAAGCTCAGATGAGTGCAATGTGCATTGCTCTTGATCTAACTGAAATAGGCGTATTTTCAAGGACATACGATAGAGCAGTCAGCTTTGCGGATAGAATGAAGAAGGTTACAGGAATGAATATAAAACCACTTGATTCTCTTGAAACATTAAGAAATTATGAAATAATAACCACGGCTACCACATCCTCAGAACCAATATTTCAAAGAAAGGATCTGGGCGATCTCTACCACGTTAATCTCATTGGATCAAATATCAAGAGCAGGAGAGAAGTTTCCAGAGATGTTCTTGCAGAATCAGATATCATAATCGTTGAAGATTATGAGGAGGCAATGATGGAATCTGAAGAGATATCAGAGGTCAAAGATTTACCTTCAATAATAAACCTGAAGGACTTTATGGCAGGAAAAAGGTCTGCAAAAAGAATTGAAAAATCTGTCTTCAAAACCATGGGTTTGGGCATCGAAGATATTGCGGCAGCACACATAGTTATGAAATCAATGGGTATCCTATGATTGATCAATCATATACAATCATAATAATGCAATCTAAAAGGATTTAAGATTAGAACAAATAAAGAGATGTGATAAATCCTTGGTCTTCAGGACAGGTAACGGATTACGACAGGCTCAGAGAGGACTTTGGAATTGGAGATGTTCCAAAGGGCATATTTGACAACAGCCTCTTCAGGCGAGGAATTATATTCGGCCAGCGAGGCCTTGAATATATTGAATATTGTATTAAGAACAACATTCAATTCAACGCCATGACAGGTCTAATGCCTTCCGGAGAAATGCATCTTGGAAATAAGAGTGTAATGGATCAGATACTGTTTTATCAGTCATTGGGGGCCAAGATAACCATAGCTGTTGCAGATCTGGAATCCTATGGTACGAGGAACCTTTCTCTGGAAAAAGCAAGGGATATTGCAATTAACAAATATCTTGTGAACTATATTGCCATGGGCCTTAAACCCTGCAGATTCTACTTTCAGTCAGAGTCCCCCAGAGTTCAGAGATTGTCTCTCATATTGTCAAATGAAGTTAACTTAAGCGAGATGAAGGCGATTTATGGTTTTGAAAACAGTTCACCAATGCTCCACATAAATGCTCCACTGGTTCAGGTCGGAGACATACTTCATGTGCAGTCTCCGGAAATGGGAGGACCCTCACCAACAATAGTTCCTGTTGGAGCTGATCAGGATCCGCACTTGAGGCTTACAAGAGATATTGCAAACAGGCACAGGGTATTCAACATTTCATGGGAGAGAGAAACTGTTAAAATTTCAGTTTCAGGTAAATACGATTCAAAGAAAATGCTGGATCTGGCAAATGAAAAACTGCTTGAACTTAATTTTAAGATAGTATCCAGAAATGATAATTACAGGTTGATCTCAGCAATGGGTGATATTGATAATAGTGTTAAGCTCGATCTTGATCTTGCAATAATTGAATCAAAGTATAATGAAAATGCATTCATCGCACCATCGGCAACTTATCAAAAGTTATTAACCGGTTTAAAAGGAGGTAAAATGAGTTCATCAAAACCAGAATCGCTCATATCATTGAACGATAGACCGGAAGACGCTGTAAAAAAAATAAAATCTGCAACAACTGGTGGACGGGCAACAGTGGAAGAGCAGAGAATAAAGGGTGGAGAGCCAGATAAATGCCCTGTATTTGAATTATACTCATTCCATCTCTCCCCAGATGACAGAGATCTAAACGAAATACACGAAACATGCAAGGCGGGAACGCTGCTTTGCGGCGCATGTAAATCGGAGGCTGCAGAGAGAATGCGAAAATT
>JAJYDZ010000369.1 GCA_021790415.1 Thermoplasmata archaeon
AGCCCAAATTGAGTGATCTCCATCCGTATCCCAGAGGTCATCGTCATACAGCATGTCGATCAGCAGAGGGCGGGTCTCTTCCTTCATTTTTAAAAGCAAATCTATTGTCTCCTTGTCTGTAAACATACCCAGATGGATCAATCGCTCAATCAATGATTCAGGATCTTTTGTGGTATTACCTTCCTCTGAAGGCATCGATGCTTCATTCATTTTATCTTTCCTGAAATAAGATAGAGTGGCTGCTTAATAATATTGTGAGAATGACTTGATACCACTTTCCTGCGTTCCAAGAATCTCTCCACTATAGGCCAATTTTCCTTATCATGCCACTGCACTTTTCTCTTTGCTTAATTATAGGATAACCTATAAATCGCTTGGGAATAGATCGCTTACTTTGAAATGCTTCGCAAGTTCGCAAATCCCACCCAAAGGATTCATAAAGTATGGAAATGTTTTCTTTGCAATACTCTCGAGCGAAACCTCAAACATAAAAAACGAAAAAGAACCCAATGTTCTAACATTTCCTCCAACCGTCAAGGTAACCGCAAAATCAACCCTGCGACAGCCAAACGCTTTAGAAGAGATATTCTTTTTCACAAAGTTCAAGGTAGGATTTCTCGATCTCAGTTCTTCAATTCTCTCTTTATATTTTTGTCCATTGGACTTCGGTCTAGGTCAAATATAACTGTTATGTAAAGACCTCCTGAAATGAAATTTATGCAGTTTTCCCTAAATAGACTTCTTTGACTCTGCTTGCCATTCTCCACCTTTGCAAGAACGTTAACCTTGCTATTTTTTATGTAGCTTCGCAACTTGTTTGTCTCAGCTATACTCTTTTTCTCCTTTAATCCCTCATTGATGTATTCGTCGAGTTCTTCACTGGAATTCTTCCCGGAATTCAGAAATATACACTTCAAAAAATGTAAATCATTCTTTCCTTCTAGCAAAATCAATCGCTTCAATCAGATTCCCCGAAGGTCATTAGAAAGGAGGTTAATTTCTTCCTGCGATCTATCGAAGTCTTTCGATTCAACAACGATAGTCTCGCCAAACTTATCAAAACGAAGGAGGAGAAACTCCGATTTTATGAATTCTTTATCTTCATCGTTTATTGAGTTATCATACAGAATGGAGTTGATAAAATCCAAACTGTGTGTAGAAATAAACAGCTGAATTTTCAACTTTCGAGATAATGCAATAAGATACTTTGTCAGCTCCTGGATATAACCTGGATGCATGTGAACTTCTGGTTCTTCAATTAGGAAAACACAATCTTTCTGGTATCTCTGAATTGATGCGATAATTGAAAGAAGGCTTTTGAATCCATCACCCATGCTGTCAATTGGAACTTCTACCATCTCATCTCCTATTTTCAGTACTATGGATGAAAAACCGAATCGAATGAGATTGTGAATTAAACCCTCATCTATTATGATATCCTCTATAGTTTTGGCAAGAGTTTCCTTTGCTTCAGTGGATGTTTTGAGCTGTTCTAAGTTATCAAGGGGATCGCGAAGAAAGTGAACATCAATGTTTTTGATTTGATCCTCATCCCTCATCCTCCCCCTTTCCGTATAACGGTTTCGACTTGCAAATCTATCTCTATCTACCATGACCGACTGAACAAGCCTTTTCAATTGAAAATCTTCACTATTGGACTCAAGCACCTTGGAGAATTGGAGTTGCAATTTCCACAGTTCTTTTAAGTAATTCCTTCCTTTCATCAGTGTCTTCTGGTCGTTCACATCAAAAAACAGTGAATCATTCGAAAAAATCCGATCGTATTTACCGGCCATTAGATCCTGCTGGAGAATGGCTTCTACGGACTGCAAAGCAATATCAACTCTTTCAGATAAATCCGATGGTATTTTCTTTACATCTCTCTTTGCGCTTAGATGTCGGAACTCATCATCGCGATTTATGACCCAATCCTTTAATTCCCTTAAGATTTCGCTCACTAACTCATCAGGCGAGGCATAATCTAAATTAACCTTTACATCTCTGTTCGGTCCTTCGTTTATTTTCAGCGTAATCTCTGCATGAGTTTTTCCATAGTTAATGATAGATGAGGGCTGATTCAGATACTTATCTGTAAATCCTGGAATTAAGGCTATTGCAATAGCTTCAAGAAATGATGTTTTGCCAGTATTATTTCTACCTACTAGGATATTTATCATCCTTGGTTCAATGTTAACCGATTCAAGGATCTTTACATTTTGAATCTTAACGCTTTGAATTTTCATCTGTTAACAATAATGAAGACTATGCTCTGTTTTAACTTTTCTCATATTCGGCATTGCCACATCTTTCTTGATTATCACACAGGAAAAGGTTTTGATATGGCAAGATAATCTAACACTGGTGTCCATGAGGAATAAATGAAGATAGAACTCCTCGCTGAAACCTCGACAGTTTTCTCCTTAAATATCGGAAAATAACGGATCGTATGTTCTTCGTCTTATTTCACTCAAGTTACTGTCAAGATATTTTTCCAGATACTTTCCTGGTCCATGATGGTGGCTCACTGCGCAACCCTTCTTCACAAATTCATCAATGATGGCATCCCTAGTATTTTCAAGAAGCTGCATCTGGTTTTCTTTTCTCCAGATTACAAACGTGAAATATATGCATGCTCCGGTTGTATAAATATGGGAAATATGTGACATTATTATTCCATGTGCTTGCTCCTGCTGCATTTCATCTGAGAATCTTTGCCTCACGGCTGTATGGACGCTGTAAAGATTGCTCCACGTTGTGGACGTTTCAAGCGTGTCAGGAATCAACACATTCTTCCATAGAATATTTCCGAGAACCGGCCTCGTGTACCTTCCTTTGTGCCATTTTTTTGCAGGATATTTTCCTCCGTAGACTGCCCTTCTTGGAACTTCTGGCATCTCTGCGTTATTGTTGGAAACTATGAGGATGGAACCATGCCTCACCCCCCTGGCTCTGAGGTAGTTTTCGTATATTTTTTTCAACGGCGATCCAAATTCTCCATCGAGGGCCACCAACGTTTCAACTTCATCTGAAAGCCTCATTATGCTTGAATAAAACTTCATCTTTGACAGGCTTTTTATGCCTTCTTCATAGTTTCTAAAGAAATAAGTG
>JAJYDZ010000370.1 GCA_021790415.1 Thermoplasmata archaeon
TAAGACAATCCTGTAACCCAAGATTCCCTGCCCCTCCAGTTCGATTTTTCCTTTAGATCCTTCCTTGAATTCTCCGTCGATAGATATATTTTCGATTCCCTGATCCCAAATTGGCCAAGATTCAACGCTACTATAAAGGGCCCACAGCGCTTTCTTACTCGCATTTGTTGCAATATTATGTTCAAAATCCCATGTCATAAGATCACAAATAGCTGTATGATATGCGCATATATAATAAGTGCGCTTATTTGTTTCGATCAGTAAACATTGGCTAAGAGTATTCCCTTAAAACTTTAATTAAATCCCAACAGTTCCATTCTAACCGTAATTGACTTTCATAATTACAAGAACCTGATATAAAAGACGAGCCCTGCCACTTGTAGATGTTTCTTCTATGACTATTCAGCCCTCCCGATCAACTTCACAAAGAACCTGTGTGGATCACTTCTTGTGTTTTCTATCTTCCGACTTCGCCAACCTTTCCAGCAATTCGCTAAAGCTTTCGCCTTTTTTCTTCACCATAAGAAGTTCGTCATAGACCGCATTCCTGATAGTTATGGTTTTGAGCATGGTTCTGTTTAAACATAATATTACTTTTTCGCTCGGTTCATAAGGCACATTCTAAAAGTGCGAAATTTTGCTCCTAATGTATTCCTTAAGGTTTTAGTCATACCCTGGTCAGCCTATATTACTTCTATTATTTTTCCCTCTTGCATTCCACTCTTTTAAGGCTTAGTCAACCATCCATGTCCAAAGCCGCGTGCTTATAACTGGACCGTATGATCAATACCGATTACCAGCCTTAAGGGATAATGAAATTAACGTATAGCACATATATGCCTGATTCTATGGGAAGTAAGAATATTTCAATTTCGGGTGAAGCATATCCCAGACTGAAGAAACTCAAAGGAAAAAATGAAAGCTTTACCGACGTGATCAACAGATTAACCAACAAAGTATCTCTTCTTGCCCTTAGAGGAACTCTTACCTCTGAGGAGGCGGATTCAATTCTCAAGAGAATAAAAGAACCAAGAAAGCTGAGCAGAAAGAGATTTGGTTCAGTTTCTGAGAAAGTCAATAGATAATCATAGTTGATGCATCGTTCCTGATAGGTTTTATGAGAGAAAGCGACTCAACAGTTCAGAAAGAGGAGGCAATGAGTCGGATGGTATCCAATTATTCATAAAAGTGATATCTGTCTTCGAACTTTATGTAGGACCTGGGTTAAGCACAAAGCAGGTACAAGAAGGAAGAGGATAGAATGGATTGTTGAGAATTTGTTGTTTTTCCCTATGAATCTTGAGACAGCCAGGGAAGCGGGAGGGATATATGCAAATAAAAGACGCATTGGCTCAACTATTGATTCAGCGGATGCAATGATTGCCGGTATATGTAAGGTCTATGGTGAAGCAATCCTCACCTGGAATGTGAACCAATTTCTGGCATCGATGGAGTTGGCGTTGAATCTTATTGAACGGCTCAAACAGAATGATGCACTATGGTCTCAAGCTCAAGAATATTTAGTTTTTTGGAATAGTTCGGGCAGTGACTCTCAAGTTCTTGGCATTCCACTAAGGCTTTAGCCAGGTCGCAACCGGTTCAGGTATACAGAGTCAATGTGGCAACTTAAATAGCGGCAGTTCATCATCCAAATATTCTTATATCCTCCACCCATGAATCCCATGAAATGTCCAGAATTGTGTTTTTTGAGGCTGAAGGCGAAAGCGATCCGTTAATGGAGAATGCGATTAGATTGGATCGTGCCTGGCAATTGTTCTTTCCCAAGTCCATAGGCAAGGTCGACCCGTCTGGTGACATTTTTGGGCTAACTGACTGGTTATGGAGAGAATTCGGCAGGATTTCGGGTTTCATTCGGAAGGATTCCCCAGGCACAGTCTTTGTAAAATCACCTCACCTTTCAAACGAGGGCCGCGATTTTGTATCAAGAATCGCTTCCTTTTGGAGTGACGAGATCTTTTTTCAGGATTCAGATGGGAATCATTCCGAGAACATGTGGAAAGCTCCAACTGTCAATATTCTTTCAGAAACTGGAATGGATGCGTCTGAAAGTGTTTTTTCCGGTGAAGACCAGGGATGCTATACGAGATTTATAGGTGCAGTTCTTGGCCCCGGTAGGGGGTTTACAAGCACTTACGAAATTCCTGATGGAAGATCGTACTCAAGGTTGCACAGCCACTCAGCTGTTGATGAGCTTTACGTGGTGATGGAAGGTTCCGGTCATTTAAGATTCAACGGACATCTGGTGGAAATTAAAAAGGGCACTGTCATATCGAAACCCACCGGACCGGATGCTTCTTCTCAAATTCTGGCAGACATGGGGGAAAAGCTGAAGATTCTTGACATAGAGATATGGGCTGATCCCAGGAGAGAATCAAAGGATCTTATCATTTATCCAGACCACAAAGAAATTCTACTAAGGGGCACAGGCTGGGGAAACATGATACAAACTGACAATGTTGCCGATCTTAGTGATATGGACCAGCATTATTCTGAAGGATATGAGAGGCAAAAAGACGGAGGATGGAAGAAAAAATCTGTACCAGGTTTCAAGGATAGAGTGGAATAAGCGATATAGAGAACGATCACGAGGAATTACAAGTTCTTATTGTGAAATGCATTCTCTCGTTGAAAATGAATTTCTCTGTGAAAGTTTTCGGGCATTTCCCAATTGAATTTCGCGAGGCAGTTCTCCTGAAACTTATACTCAAATCACTACTGGCCCATTTTCTTTGGTTCTAATGAGTTCCTGAAAACCTCCCTCTGAATGTCTGAAAGGCCCATCAGGACGGTGTCTTCACCAATTTTCTTATTTTCTCCTCTAAAACCACTTTTGGAGAAGACCGCATATTTATATATACACCCAGGAAACTGCTTTCGAAGAGTTTCAGACTTTAACCTCAGTTTTTCAACTGCGTTTGCAGATAATGGGCTATCAGACCACTTGCACTCAGCGAAAAGTAATTCTCCCCTTTTTTCGGAGTAAGCAACTATGCCAATCTCTTCAATATCCCTGCCTTTATTTCCAGATCCGTTTTTACCCCACCATCTGGAAACTGTGTCGAATGTTCTTCCTAATATTCCCTCC
>JAJYDZ010000371.1 GCA_021790415.1 Thermoplasmata archaeon
GAGGCTCAAGAGGTACCTTGACATAAAGAATAGCCACACAGTAGCCAAGTATGTTGGATACCTTGAAGAGTCGTACATGTTTTTTCTATTGCAGCGTTTTTCTAACAAACTTAGGGAACAGTTCATAGCACCCAGGAAGATATATGCAATAGATACAGCGCTTGCTAACAGTATATCATTCAGGATTACACATGACCAGGGGAGACAATTTGAGAATATAGTTTTTTTAGAACTTATGCGGAGAAACTTGTATCTTGGTTTGAATGAAGAATTATTTTATTGGAAAGATCACAGAGGCAGGGAGGTAGATTTTGTCATTAAGAGGGAAAATGAAATAATAGAGCTGATTCAGGTATCATCCATAATTGACGAATATGATTTGATTCAAAGAGAAACAGATAATTTGATTTTATGTTCAAATGAATTAAAGTGCGAGAACCTAAAGGTTATAACACTCGATTATGAAGCTGAAGATATTATAAAAGGAAAGAAAATAGGATTTATACCAATCTGGAAGTGGTTATTCTGATTTACTCCTACAGCTAAAGCGTGTGAGGTTCTCACTTTTGCTCTGCTTTCATTCTCATCTCACACGGTCCGGACGGTTTTGCGAGAAACCATTACCTGGTTTTTGCGTCTTTCCAGTCCTGAGAATTGCGCCTCTTTGGGTATCAATGCTCCGATTGCATACATTCCTGTCTGTATGAAATCGGGATGTATCTTTATCCACTCCTCTCCTAGGACTTTGGAACGGAGATATACCCAACCTCATGTCAATGTCCTTACGAAACAATCTATAAATGGGAAATTTCATGCATGAATCTAAAGCCACTGTGAAATATATGAATTCGCATTCATCCCTCGACTTAACTCGGGGCGTTCAGTTTGCACGCAAGTAAAACTTTTTATTTTTACTGAATCTAAAAACCGGTAAGAATGCGTTTGATAAGAACTGTAAGCGACAAAGGTCGGGTTTAAATTCCACAGGATACCAGGGACTTAATGGTATTGAAAGGAGGAACTGAAGTGAAATTAAATTTAGAAAATAGTAAAATAATTATTAAAATAAAAAAGGAATCCGGAGGATATAGTGAACGATTTTTCAAATGTGCTTACAAAAATACCAAATCTTGACCTAGTATTAATCAGAAAATTTTTGGATGAACGGTAAATGTACAATGATTCCAATGTGTTTATTTATGCTCCCTTTCCTCCAGATATGTAAGATACTGGGCATTTATCAAATTATATATTGAAATTAGTGTTTGAAGGAAAAATCAAAGCTGCCGCTTCAACATGACTTGTGATAATGTGCTTTGAGCTATTGACAGACTTGTGGATGTGGAAAGAGATATAAATAGAAAATTAGGAAATCAATATTTAATAATGAAATTTTCCACTCAAGAACTCTTCCCATCATTTGTCATTATATTTATATACCACCCACCATGATTCATCAAGATGAAATGACTGTGATGTGAAGTGCATGAAATCCATTGAAAGAGATACTGTAAATGTGGTATTCTCATAGAAGGTGTAATTACCCGGATTCATTATGGATGATATGGGAAGTTTGTAAGCGCTTTTATTTGACTGCTCATAATCTCCTTTTTCATAGAGATGAAAATTCAAAGAGTAACGATTGCTTGATTCTGAAAATGTCCAAAACGGTCCAAAACTATCACTTTTGTCTGTTCCATTTTTAAAAACAGTGTTGTTTACTGATAAGGATGTGTTAAGAATTGTTACGACCGGATGGCTATATGGCCAGTTAACCGAAGTTAAGGGATACAGGCAAATGATACTGCTTATCATACATCCGCGAGTGATATTTTGTCCCACTGCATTAGACAGATTAACACAATGAGATGCTGGTTCAACTTGTAGTACATATCCGAGACTAATGGAATTTCCAAGAAAAGAATAGTTTTTGATCATATCCACTCCAAATTGACCTGAAATCGGATCATGGCCGGTAAAATAATAATCAGATTGCGTTTCACAGTATATTCCAGTTGGTTCAGTTGAATTTTCATAGTTTACAAATGATAGGAAAGATACAAGCACCATAATTAATATTATAATGACTGCACCTATTTTTTTGAATTTACTCTTCGTGTTTATCCCTCCAGTGGCATATACAGTGGTAATGTTACTGCAGCAGTGTAAGATGTTCCAGAGTATATATAACCTCCATTTCCATTGCTTGCTGCGTTGACGTAATCATTTTCGTTAAGATTGAAACCGGCAATACAGTGAGCAATTGGTACTATAGTCATGCTTGTTGAATATGTGAAGTAATTGAGGGTAAATTGATTTTGGCGTGTCACTAAAGAATTCTCTGGTTGACTTTTCAACATTATGCTAAGATATTGCAGATAAGAAGGATTGCCATTACCATCATTGACTATGGGAAAAACAGGTGCATGTACTGCAAGCCCCGAATCTCCATAACCTTCGTATCCAACTATTATGCATGAAGCTGATGGAAGATTGCTATTATTATTTCCTAAATCCCAGCTTCCGTAAGATATCCAGTTGTAATGATCAGGTTTATTCCAATAGTTTTTTTCTGTATTACTTGGTGCAGACCCTGGAAATACAACCGGACCTAAGGCTACCATTGCTAAACCCACTGCCATAAGGCATGGATCTGCAGTGAGCAATAGTGCAGTTTTGGCAAGATCATAAAGTGACTGTTCTGCAGCTTGTATTGCGGAGTTATTTCCATTAACGCTTGACTGGGTTCCCTGATTCGATGCACAACATGGTTCGTAAACTGGGGTACCGTTAACCGATCCAGCCTGAGTTCCTGTGAAGTTCATATATTGGTTGTAGTTCAGGATTCCGTATTTGTATTCATTTGAGCTTACATTGTTATCTGGAGAATAAAATACAGCGGTTAGACCAAATGGAATGGTTTTGCAATAGCCAATTGTAGACATGCTCGGCCCTTCAGTTGCAGTAATAATAAGATTTCCAATGTAAACTCCACCGGAAGAGTATATGGATGTGGATGCAATACTATCTGCCAGGGTAGGTCCATTGGAATTTCCAGAGACAAGTCTTGAATAGACATCAAACGGATGCTTGTAA
>JAJYDZ010000372.1 GCA_021790415.1 Thermoplasmata archaeon
TGGTTGCAAAATATTATTAGGTTGTTTAAGGCTATCAATTTATGGTTGAAGAAGAAATTTTTGAAGAACTTGAAAGGTTCCATCTTTCAAAGTATGAGATTAAAGCTTATTCCTGCCTTTTGTTAAACGGTGCAATGAAACCAACGGATATAATAAAAGAAACGGGAATTCCACAACCTAGGATTTACGACATACTTGGTAAACTTCAAAGGAAAGGGTTGGTAATTATTAGTTCAAGACTAAAAAAATCTTATGAAGCAGTCATGCCAGAGGAGGCTTTTAAGTCAGAACTGGATGATATGAAGAAATACTTATCCAGCCTTGAAGACTACGTTAAGAAAAGTAGAAAAAATTTCCCTGTTAGGGTTCCTAATATGCTATTTATCCAAAATAGTAGCACCGCTGAAAATAAATTAGAAAATGCTATAGAAAATGCAGAGTCTGAGATTCTTTTTTCTTTACCGAGCGAAAAAATAATGACGCTTATATCTAGCTTAAAAAAGGCACATCAGAATGGGGTTACCCTATGTTTCGTTTTAAATAACAACCTAGATAGAAAGATAATTGACATTATCTCAGAAATAGGAATACTCAAAACGAGTGAAATGACTAACGCAGAGATGGTAATAATTGACAGAAAGATTTCTTTCTTTAATGGAAGATCCGTTTCACTCGAATCAAACTATTCAGTCTTCTTGCAGGAAGATGAACTAATGGATATAATGAGTTATTATTATTTTTTTATGAACTGGCTTCCAGCAAATTATATTATCGATTTTAATTTCTACAAACACGAATTTAAAGTGACCACTTCTTGGCTAGCATGTGATGCCATAGAGAACCTAATGGCTAAGGGAAAACGTCTTCGAGCTACGGTACTTGGAGTGATGAATGAAGAAATTATAACAATAGGAGGTGATGTTATTTCAATAACAAGAATTCCTGGTAAAATACAATCATTTAACATTTTGAGTGAAAATGGTGAAATTACAGTCGGAGGAAGAAATGGGAAACTGGAACAAGTAAAGATGATCGATGTCACTTTTTACATAATACATTAATTTGTGTGTTTGATTAAGATTACAAAATATCACCAGTTGTTAATTTTTCATTTTTCTCCCAAGTATTACCAGAAGCAATTAATCTTAGTAGTATTTGCAAATATATTTATGATAAAGACCGATTCTAAAATATGTTTAAGGATGGCTTTTTGCTTGGATTTTCTCTCGCAGGTTTTCAATCTGAAATGGGTATTAGTGATAATGACGAAAATTCAGACTGGTGGAAATGGGTTCACGATGAAAACAACATAAAGACAGGTTTAGTTTCTGGGGACCAACCAGAAACTGGTGTTGCATATTGGGATCTTTATAAAACATACAATCAAATGGCTAGGTCACTTGGTTCTAATGCGTTTAGGTTAGGGGTAGAGTGGACAAGACTTTTTCCAAAAGCTACTCCTGAGATTAAGGTAGACGTTGAACAAAACAATGACGATATAATATCCATAAATGTAACTGAAAAAATATTAAATGATATGGATAATGTTGTAAATAAGAAAGCGCTGCAACACTATAAGGAAATATTTGAAAACGTTAAGGAAAATGGAATGAAGCTAATAATAAATGCTTATCACTGGCCATTGCCTCTTTCGTTGCATGATCCAATAATTTCTAGAAAAAATGGACTCAAGAATGAACAGAATGGCTGGCTGAATCACAGGACTGTTATTGAGTTTGTAAAGTATTCAGCTTATTTGGCATGGAAATTTGATTATATAGCAGATCAGTTTTCAATTATGAATGAACCCAACGTGGTTTTTGGAAATGGATATTTCAACGTCAAAACTGGTTTTCCACCGGCATACCCTTCAATTGAAGCAGGAAACCTCGCTAAAAAACATATTATAGAAGCAATTGGAAGAGCTTACGACGAAATGAAAAAGTTTACTAAGCAACCAATTGGATTGATTTACGCAAACGCAGATCTGGTACCAGAGAAAGAGAATGACAAGGAAGCTACAAAAATGGCTCTTTTCAATGAAAGGCATTCATTTTTTAATTCTCTGATTTTTGGAGACATGAAATGGGCGAAAATCATAAACGAAGCCAAAGAGTTTAAAGAGAAATCAGAAGAAAGAAGAGAAGACCTGAAAGGAAAACTGGACTGGATAGGAGTGAATTATTACACCAGGAACGTAATAGCTAGCAAAGAAAGTGGATATGTAACTGTGAAAGGTTATGGTCACAACGCAGTAGCTGGAATGAAAAGTAAAGCTGGACGTGAAGTGAGCGATTTTGGATGGGAATTGTATCCAGAGGGACTATACCACGTTCTTAAAGATTACCATGAACACTATGGGCTTCCTATGATCGTAACTGAGAATGGTATTGCTGATTCAACTGATTCGCTGCGACCAAAATATCTTGTTTGTCATCTTTACGAAGTGGAAAAGGCAATTAAGGATGGTATGGATATTAGAGGATACCTTCATTGGTCACTTTTAGACAACTACGAATGGTCATCTGGTTTTGGGATGAAATTTGGTTTACTTGGCGTTGATCAAGAGACTAAAAAGATTCAAATGCGACCAAGCGCGTTAGTTTTTAAGTACATTTCTGAACACAGAGGCATACCGGAAGATTTAGAATGGATGGTAAAATAAAATAGGAAATGTTAGGACACTTAAAACATTTTTATACTGTGTAAATAGAGGTAGAGTGTATGAAGTATAGGACTATTGGAAAAACGGGAATTAAAGTATCAGAAATAGGGTTTGGGGCCTGGGCCATAGGTGGAACTTGGGGGAAAGTGAATGATGATGAATCAAGGAAGGCTCTTAATGCCGCAGTGAACAGTGGTATAAATTTCTTTGATACTGCTGACGTTTATGGAGATGGTAGATCTGAAAGACTTGTTGGAGAGCTAAAGAAAGAATATGGGGATCAGGTCCATATTGCTACAAAGGCAGGAAGAAGATTAAATCCGCACACTGCTGTAGGTTACAACTACGAAAATATAAAAGGATTTATTGAAAGAAGTCTCAAAAATTTGAATCTTAGAGAAATTGAATTACTTCAACTACACTGC
>JAJYDZ010000373.1 GCA_021790415.1 Thermoplasmata archaeon
GAGACAGGGCTGATCTTAGAGGAGTGGCAAAACTTCTCGTTGAGTCGAATGGAAATGAAGGTCTAGGGGATACCTCGAGAGCCGAAAAAACAAGAGTGCGCGCTGAAGTGCAAAGAAGATTGGAGCAAATTTATCTGAGTATTCCAAAGATGTATCCAAGACAACCAGGGACCATGCTTTTTGTTGGCTATTCCCACCTTGACCTAGCTTGGTTGTGGAGATTATCTGAAACCCAAAAGAAGATGCTAGTAACAATTGCTTCACAAGTCAACTTATTAAACATGTTTCCTAACTGGTCCTATGTCGTTACATCACCATTAAGCTGGGAAATCCTTAGAGAGAATTCACCTCCGCTTTACAGAGATTTTGTATCTCTTTCAAAGCAAGGAAGAATAGAACAAATTGATTCATTCTATGTCGAGATTGAAGGTCAAATGCCACACCCGGAAGGAGTCATTAGGCAGATGATCTTGGGCAATAAATTTGCAGAAACTTATACAAGGAAACATAGTGGAATTGCGTTTCTGCCTGACTCATTTGGTTACTCCAGGGGCCTCTGCACCCTTATGTCCGCTGGAGGAATTGATCTTTTTTTTACTGCCAAACTATATTACAACGACACTTCGATGTTACCCCACAGAGACTTCAACTGGGTTGGTCAAGATGATAGTTCAGTTAGGACACACATTTTTGGCGTGAAAGGTACCGCATTCAATGGAACTGCGGAGCTAAGCAATATCCTGAGTGCATGGAATTTTTACGCATCAAACGGAGGTTCTGAAACGTTCCTATACACATTTGGATTTGGAGACGGTGGAGGCGGACCAACCTATGAAATGCTTATGCGCATAGAGAGATACAAGCGGCTTACATTCCTACCTGAGATAATAACAGGGGACTTAACTTACTTCAGGAACCGTCCTGTTGAACATCTTCCTTCGGTAAAAGATGATCTCTACTTGTGTTATAACAGAGGAATTTATACCACCGACTCGCTAATAAAACAAGGAGTTAAGTTTACGGAAAAGAAACTCATTGCGGCTGAAATTTGGTCCAACTGGATTTTGGGCGGCATGGAAAATAACTTCGAACCTGCTTGGAAACTTCTCCTGTTGCAGCACTTCCATGACATAATGGCGGGCACTGTAATAGAAGATGTCAGTCGTGACGTCGATGTTGATCTGAAGAAAGTAAATGCTTCAATTAGAGAATTAGAGAAGTCGGTGAATAGCTATTTCCAATTTAAAGGAGGTGCATTTAAGAAAGTTATAGTTCTGAGCAGGTCTCTATTATTTTCAGAGAGATTCTCATTTGTTGTCGAGTCATCGCTTGACATTGACCTAGTGCGTGAAAACAGAATCATCAGAGGAACTAGAATATCCCCAAACGAAATATTGTTCGTAGACCAGGAGATCCCAGCTTTTGGGGTGTTTTTCTACAAATTTGAGAAGGTTGAGGACAAAGTCTTTAATCGTACTTCCTCAATTTCCTTGAAACCAGACTCTTTGACTATACCATTAGAAAATGGTCAAATTACAATAGATAGCAGTGGGATATCTTCTATTAAGATTGGGCCAACCGAGATGCTGTCTGAACCAGCCAGGACTCATATTTATTGGCATCACCCAGACAGAAATGATGCTTGGGCTCTGGATTCAGAATATCCCAAACATGAAATTTCATTTAGCACTTCCAATCTAACAGTTGTTCATAAAAGTGAACAGTTATTTGTTGTATCTATAACCAGAAAGTGCACATATGTGGATATAGAGGAACGCATAACTGTAAACAGGCTGTTACCTTACATTGAAATAAAGATAAGTCCGAAATTTAGGAGTCACCATATTCTAACAAGGTATGAAGCTTTTGTAACATTCGATTTGGAGAAAGTCATTTCGGATGGAATGAATGGCTTAATTGACCAGCCCATCACGGATCAACCCTTTAAGGACCTTGATAAATTTGAATGGTGTGCCCATAGTTTCACTGATGCGGTTGGATCAGATCATGGAATAGCTCTTTTTAATGATACAAGTTATGGATATAGCGTACAAAGTCAAAAAATTTCAACTTCCCTCTTTACAACCCCTCTTTATCCCAATCCTTTCTCAGAGATAGACAGCAAGCCCATTCGTGTAGGACTGATGATACATTCCGGTGATCTGGCACCAGAGACTATTTATGGTTATGCATCAAGTTTCTCTATTAGTCCTCTTGTCTTGCAGGCATCAACTGTTCCTAAAAAGTTTGCTGAAAAATCGAATTATTCGTTGTTATACGGTTTACCTCAGAACATTGCAGTTTTGGGCGTCAAGGCTGGTAATAAAGGCGGAATCATGATTCATCTCGAGGAGATTTCTGGTAAGTCTGGCAATTCACTCGTTACGCCAGACATAGATTTCTCTTCTGCTGCCTTGGCTAACATTAAAACAGAAGAACAATTTAAAAAACTGAAGATTCAAGCAAGTAAGAATGGGAGAAATTCGTTCATGCTTGATTATTCGCCGCATGCAATAATGGGAGTGCATCTTGAAAGTAAATTAACGGGAAGAGAGAAAGAAAAGGAAACAGAATGAATAGTTTATCATCTAAGCATAGCATTTCTTGGTTATTTATTAAAATTGTAGAGCGCAGTTGTGGCATTGATATAGGAGGTATGAAAAAATGTTGAAAGTGAGTGTTTCAGGAAATGAGAACGTCAAGAGAATACTAGTAGGTAAGCCCAAGCCAGTATGCAGATTTGGTGTTGATTTGAATGACCTCAAAGAATACGCTGAATTCCACATTGAGTCTGTGGGTCTGAGTATAGAACAAAAAGAAGCTACGACAACCGTTGAAGAGCCAGTGTCCACAAATTCACACATATATGGGATGGGCGAGAGGGCATGCGGTTTGAACAGAAAAAGAAAAGTTTTGACATGCTACAACGTTGATCCGGAAGGGTATGTTCGAGGTAAGGATCCACTTACTCTCTCAATACCTTATTACATAATGGAAGAAAATGGCAATCTACATGGTCTTTTTGTCAATTCAGCCTCCAAAGTTGTTTTCGACTTCGGAAGCAGTTCTTA
>JAJYDZ010000374.1 GCA_021790415.1 Thermoplasmata archaeon
TATGAATGTCCACTGGACAATGCCCTTGCTCTCATCGAACCAACTCCACCGAACTTCGATCGGTTGCGTATCTTTCTCGAAAATTAAGCCGCCTATTTTATTTGTCATAAATTTAAATGATAGTGTGGTATATAAACACTATGGCGTGGCTTTCAGGATCTCGTTCCTCAGTTCAGGATGTTCACGGACTGCATTGAACAGCATTCTCACCATGTCTTTTGGATCTATATGCAGGTCCTGTGCAAGCTTAAGGTCTTTATCCCTCAGGTAAATAAACGTTCCAGCCATGTTATTTCAACTCCATGCTCCTTCCATCCCCCCAGAATTTCTTGTTTATCTTTACCCAGTTTATCGGTTGTAGAGAGCAATCAGCGACATCGCAACCAATACCGCTTCCCTCGAAATTCTGCAAAACCTCATCCACGGAAATGAAATAACCCTGTTTTTTCACTTCTTCCAGATGATTGTTGCATAACCATGTACTTTCCAACTTTAACCCTACCATCGGATAATCCTCTTTCTCATGCTTTTCAAAGCAATCTAACAGGACTTCCATGATATCATTCGTAGAATATTCTGTCCATCTATTCATGATGTTCTCAAATCTCATTAAATTGCTTCCGTTCACTTCGATCATATACGTTTCCTCTTTTTCATTTTCCATATTTTTCACCTATTTCTTTAACTTCTCCCTCAAATCTATCAGTATCTCATCCAGTGTATCATACAGTCCTGCAATTTCACTGGATGATAAATCCCACATATCGATCTCATCCCTGATTTTCTCTATTGCTTCCATGTGTAATTCAAGTTTGTAGTTTGCCTCATTCAATTCATCGTAAACATCGCTCATTTGCTCACTTCCCGTTTGTAACAATCGTTGCAGATTGCCCTTCCGTATGTTAGAGAATTATTGCCTTCATGCACTGGTACATAGATCTCTGAACCGCCCTGTACTTCTTTTCCGCATGAACACCTGAAAAATATTCCTGAGTGAGTCTTATTGTATTTTGTTTCCATCTTATTCACCTCTTTTTTTCTTTTGGTCTATAGACAACGTAACCTTCGTTTCTATTCCATTCGTGGATTTGATATTAAGAGCAAATTCTCCTACATCCCTTTCAATGAGTATTGCGACTGCCTGGATTAGAAATTCATATACTTTCTGCTGATCTTCTGATGAAATCATATCATTCACACTATAATTGATTGTAGCCATTCTTCTTTCACTCCCTCTTTATTCCTTTACTTCGGCTGATTCCTCTACCTGCGTTACTGTCAAAAGTTTTTAGTATCCTGTTTTCCAGTTCACTGAAATATTCCCCAAGTTTATATCGATCAAATTGCCCGTCCTGTATTGCCCCCACTATGATAGATGCCAGTGTTGCCGAAAGAATCGAAAGACCATCGGCAAGTGTCTCATCTGCCAGCACCGATTCTACATCTATGATCTTCTGTTCCAGTGTTTTCTGATCCATGTTCTCAGTCCTTCCTTGCCTGGATTAACCATGCTTCTGCTTCTGCAACCCATTCTACTATGTTCTGTTCATTCTCTTTCTTTATCCACATAGTTTTAGCTATTCATAATAAGCTTATTAATGTTTTGTTGACTGTCCACAAATCTTTTTTAAATAGTTTGAGTTGTATAAGAATGATACCTGAGGATCAGATAAATCTCCTGCTTGAACTCATGGATAGTTATTTCAAAGCTGGGGATGCAGAATATAATAAACAAGTTGAGGCACATAAATTGAAATTCCCTAATGAAAATGGAAACTTAGCTTCTGATTTAATAAGGCGGACTGTTGATAAACACAGCATGTATGTTTACAAGTTAATGAGATACGTAAAAACACAGAGAAGAAACGGTATGAATCCAGTTCTCAGTTATCAGGACATCACCAAGATGATCCAGTATCTGAATGAGATGAGATTAAGTAATCAGGACAAATATCGGGGAATTATTCTGGATCAGATAATAGACACGTTATTGATAATGCAGGAAGAGAGTAAAACCAACAATCCATATCAGGAAAAGCTTGAAGCGAAAAAGGAACGATATGAGGAATTAGCACAGAAAAACAGTGCATTGGCAGAAGAGACCATTAAACGGGCCAGAGCAATGGCGAGTGTCATACCATTAGGTCAGCCCATACTCGTTGATCACTATTCCGCAAAGGCAGATATTAACTACCGGAATAGAATAGATAGCACCTACAGGAAAGGCTTTGAGGCAGAAGAAAAATCTAATTATTATGCCACCAAAGCCAGTAATGTTGGAAAAGCGGGGATAAGTTCAGATGATCCGGAAGCCATACAGCAGCTTGAACGGAAATTACAGCAGCTTGAAAATCAGAGAATACACCTGAGACAAATCAATGAGTATGTGAGAAAAGGGGAAACGGGTAAGCTTACGCCTGATGATATTGCACTCATAAAAGAGAACAATATAGTGCGTGGGGGGAATACCATTCCTGATTTTGTTTTCTCCAATCTGAGTGGCAATATACGCCGAATAAGATTACGAATAGATGAACTAAGGGCCAAACAGAAGCTTACGAATAAGACCATACAGGGCAATGGATATACTTACAAAGAAGATGCTGAACTAAATCGTGTTATGTTTATCTTTCCTGGAGTGCCATCTGAGGATGTCAGGACGCTTTTGAAGAGCAATGGGTTTAGATGGTCTCCCACGAACAAAGCATGGATGCGTCAGTTGAATGGGGCAGGTCAATATGCTGCAAAGCGAATAATGGAAGTATTAGGCATATCCGCTACTGAATCTGTCTCCCAAACTGCAACGGTAATAAGACCCGCCACTCAAATTGACACAACAACAGTGGGAAACTGGGAGAAGATCGGGGATCATATGTGGCAAAGGATATTTCCTCATCATGCAAAACTCTTAGTGCAGGAATCGTTGAATAATGGTAGAGCAGCATATTATGCCACAGTAACGGATTTAACCAATAATTCTGTATATTCTGATGCAACACCTTACCTGAACCCCACAATAGCGGCGATGGCAGCACTGGAAAGAATGCAGAAACTAACTACTCACACATT
>JAJYDZ010000375.1 GCA_021790415.1 Thermoplasmata archaeon
GTGCCATGAAAGCCCAAACAAGAGAGAGAACAATATGAACTGAAATTTCTATCCCACAAGAAAGTTCAATCGTACCATATTATACGGAAGAACAGAAACTTACGGGTCAAGCGAAAAGTGGTTTTCAAAATCATAGAGGTCCCTCCATGAAAACCAAATTTTCCGCAGAGGAGAGATTCGAGACAATCATTGAATCCTTAACAGACAATGACGCATGAGGTATGGTGTAAGCCTGTACAACCTATGGAGGAAAAATAAAAGTTCATACTTGGAATAAAGTGAGCCCTCGCTCAGAGAAGAAATTATGATTATAGAAAGCAGAAAATCGAGAGCCTGTAGAAGATCACAGGTGATTAGTTACTGGTCATAGACGCTTTTAAAAAAAGGGGTCAATGAATGCCAAAATAATGTTACTTGTCATCTAAAGAATCAGATCCCTCTATCAAAGAGAAGAGCAAATATATTGAAGTAGAAAGGCCAACATACAAATACGGGAGTGTATAGCCAATACTGAGGAACCATGGAATATGTGTGGTCCTGAAGACCGTCGGAAAGGTTCTTAATGATAGTAATATTAATATTCCCTTCTAAAACATATATGTAAAACAAAGACCAAGAATATTATCAGACCAATTTGTCATGACCGTCCTTGGCTACTGGCATTACTTATAATCCTACTGAATAAGTAATGGCCTGTCTGATGTGTATTAAGTTCCCATTCACCAAGGAATGCAGGAATGTCAATATTCTGGTCAAGTAAGGCAATAATGCAATACTTTTTGTGCAGAACGCTGTTCTAATTTTATTTAACGGAAAAGTTCATGGCGATCTTGTACCGAGAACAAGCAATGGTTCTTAGTATATCTTGAAGTAGTTTGTGTGTGCCATGAAATTACTTTGGATTGAGCCGAAACATAAAACTAAACACAACCCTGAGACTAATGGAGATAATGGATCGATCCGTAATTCGATCAAGGCAGATTACATATTGCCAGACGAGTTCAGGAACTTCAATGATGCTTCCATAGAGATAGAGAAGGCATTCTCTGATTACAATGAATGCAGGCCGCATTCATCCATCGATTATCTTCATCCAAGGGGGTTCAGGAGGAAGTTCCTGAATGATCCGTCATTCAGGAAAGGATTCGAGAAGAAAGAAGTTGAGGTGAAACTAAATAACAATTAAAGGGAGGTGTTCTGAATTCAACTGGAGTAGATCAATTATCCAATAAGCGGAATTTAGTGGCCATGAGAAATTTTAGAAAATATCTTCGGGAATATAGAGCCAATTTGATCATCTCTCTTCGTCAAAGAATAAAATCCTATTTTTGGCATTCACTCACTGTTATCAATAAAAAAATATAAAACTATATAAATAGCAGTCAATTTTTAGCATCCATAATTTTAAGTAAGATTAAGGAAAATATGTGATATGTTAATAAAGCCTAGCCTAAGATTAAAAGTTAACGTTTACTTTTTCAAGAAATAAGGACAACCTTTCTATTACGTTGTTCCAATCATACGCTTTAGCAGTTTCTACCGCATTTTTTGATAATCTTATCCGAAGGTCTTCATTGTCTAAGATACTTTGCACTGCATAGGAAAATGAGGCAGGTTCATTTATATTGCAAACTAAACTATTTTTATTGTTGAAAGCATACTCTTGCGCCCCACCCATATCAGATATAACAATTGGGGATCCACATGCCATTGCTTCCAATGGCGGCATTGGAATGGCCTCTCTCCTTCCCGTGTTTACAAATACTGATTCAGCATAAAGATTGGAGAGAAGATCATCATCATTAATCCAATCCAAAAACTCATATTCAAAGTTTATGCTTTTGTTTGTAAGAGCTTTCCGGGTTCCAGATATTACGATTTTAATGTCCTTTCTTTCTTTCCACAATAAATTCATAGCTTCAACAAATACATCAAATCCCTTATCATATTCTAACCTTGCAACAGTGTATATTTGTTTCTTCTTTTTTACTCTCTTTTCATAAAACTTCTCATGATTGATGCCTAGACCTATCCACTCAACATTTAAAGAAAATTTTTCTCTAAAATAATCTTTTAACCACTTACTTTGTGTAAACATTGGCAAATTCATTTTGTAAGTAGCATCTACTAATTTTTTGTAAAGTTTAGGATTTCTATATCCTAATGTAGTTTCATATGCCTGTACGAAATATAATAATGGTTTCCTATTGATCTTTGAAAGTATCCGACCTGTATAAACTGTTGGCCAGGCGGTCGACACGTAAACATCAAAGTTTGAATACCTCTTAATTGACCATGGATCCAATAAACAGTTCTTTAGAAAAAATAGCGGATAATTAATGTAGTCTACTGAATTAAACTGGATTAAATGTTTATTCACATATGACATGTATTTTCCAGAACTCTTTAGCATCCAGCTATCAGAACCCAAGTTATTTTTATAATCAATATAAGGTGATAGTATCTTGCATGAATTTCCTCTTTTATTTAAAAGTTTGGTTAACATATATACATTTCTCGGACCTCCGCCTAAATCGGGAGTCATTATAAAAGATACTTTTGTCATTTGAGTGCAGGTAATTTAACTAATAATTTAATCCTTATGGAATATTCTTTATTTATGAATTATAAATGCTATGGAATAATAGCATTTAACTGACTATAAGTTTTAAAAAAATCTGAGATCTATTTTCTGAGTAATTATGATTTTTTTATCAGGTTCTCATTAACATTAAGATATTTTTTCCTTTCTATCTCCTGTTTCTCAAACTTATCAAATGATTTTTCTGTTAATGACCATTGAATTAGATTTCCTACCCCTTTTTCGACATCAACAAAATTGGTGCTTCCAAAATCGTGATTAAGTTTTTCGGTGTTTGCATAATCATGTCTATTATCTCCGGGCCTAAACTCCGCGGATATCTTAGGTTGAATGTCTGTTCCAAGATTTTTGTTTAATAATTCTACGACTCCAAGTAAAGATAAAGGTTTTCCTGTTCCAAGGTTATAAACCCCATTGCCTTTTTCAAGAGCCATTACATTCATTCTTGCAACATCCTTG
>JAJYDZ010000376.1 GCA_021790415.1 Thermoplasmata archaeon
ACGGGAGGAACAATTGGAGAGGTAAGTTACTAGTCATTGATTATCCACTATTCTATCCTTTTTAGATAGATCTTCCCTTCAAACTCATAAAATCCAACTATTCCCCCGTCCTCAATTCTAAGTTTTTCCAGTATCTTTTTGGGAATGATCATCCCGACAGAAGCTCCTCTTTTCCTTGCATGGGAAATCTCGAGTACTTTTGTCACTGCACCCTATTATGGCGATAAATTAAATTATTGTATTTGTTGCGCCTATACTTATATGGGGATTTATGCTGTAGATAGAACCTTACAAAATTTATGATCAGAACCAGACAGTCTAATATAAAATTCCATGAAGAGGTTTATGTAAGGTCAAACCGTAAATGCTGTGTGGTGGACTTCTTGGCTGGTCTTGATCTTCAGAATCAGTATTACAATTTTGGAAAGATAAGGACTGAGGCTGCAAAAAGCAATTCAATTACGTCGCGAAAACAGAGCCTCCGGAATTCTATTCTGTAGGCCATGTAGCCGAGATTTACGGTAAATTGAAATTTGATTTGGGTGTTAGCCCAGATCACATAGCAATCAAGTATCTCCTCGTGAAGGAAAACGGCAAAAGAGTCTATAAAAGGATGACTGTAAAAGAACGTGAACGAAGAAGGAAATTGACACTTAGTAATTCAGAGGAGTTTATTGATTTAGTGCACGAAAAGAGATATAAGTTTCGGCCGATAGGTGTAGCACAGGGTTACAGCCCAGTGTCATACGAGAAGAGCGTAAAAACATTGATATCTCAAGGATATGATTACATTGCACTCGGTGCACTTGTTCAATATAGCAATGAGAAAATACTGAAGATCCTGAGAAGGATACACCCTTTTCTGGATGGAATAGATCTGCACTTATTTGGGGTTTTGAGACCCCACAATATTAATGAATTTCAGGAACTAGGCGTTACAAGTTTTGATAGTGCTTCATATTTTAGGAAGGCCTGGTTAAGGTCCGGTCAAAATTATTTATCTCCAGATGGGTCTTGGTATTCGGCAATCAGAATACCTTACTCTAACAATAAGAATCTAGTAGAAAAGGCAAAACAAGTGAACATATCACAGACAAAATTGGAGGAACTTGAGAAGAGTGCATATGATGCCTTACTTAGATACCAAAAACGAAAGATAGATGTAACCGAGGCCCTAAAATCTGTTATGGAATATGACCGCCTTCTTATTAGAAGCTCCAAAGGTGAGGAGAATCTTGAAAAGAGATATGAAAAAACGCTTGACAAACGACCTTGGGAATTATGCAAGTGCGATATTTGTAGGAAGAATCGAATCGATGTAGTTATCTTCAGAGGTTCAAATCGTAACAAAAGAAGAGGATTTCACAATACATGGGTCTTCAGAAACATAAAGTTTTAGGACTGAAGGAAGCAAGTGATGGGATTATCAAGGCATTCTGGTCTAATAAAATTGCTGAGGAATTAAAATAAGGGTACATTATTACATAATAATGAAAATGTTAACCATACCTAATTGTGTAGGACTAGGCGGAAATTAGGGTTTTAAATATGAAAGTTTCTCCATTTAGACATATCATTAAGGTTGTCGGAATATATTTCAGAACTGCTGATCTTCCACACGTTACCATTTTCATCTACCGGTACTACGATGCCTCCAAAGAGGTTCTTTCCTCTTTGATTTTCTTCATTGATATATTTCTGTAGCGCTTCTGCTTTGTTCTTCGCATACTTATCGGATGCTGTACTCCCTCTCTTAGTATCAAATAAGCCGATTCGCCCATCTTTAAACTTTACAATGAAATCCACGTAAAATGATGCTTTAAACCCTTTTTCAGTAGTATATCCAATTGAGAAATATTTAGGTTCATCCTCTCTGTTTTTGAACCACCATTCCACATTTTCATTGCCATCTAACAACTTTATGAAATTCTTCTCGGGCTTTTTAGAATCATTGTATATGTAAAAAGGCTGCATAACCGACCTCTTGGATATAAATGTGAAGTACTTCTCATTGTAGGTAATGATATTTGGGACTTCCCAGTTATTATTCTCTAGGAACGTACTCTGGTTTTTTAGTGACTCAATAATCTCCAACCCGTATCGTTCTTTACTCTCTTGTAAAGCCTCCTCGAACATGTTTATGTTCTCATTTCCAAGAACAATCTTCTGAGCTTTTTCAGAATATTTATTTATCCCAAACTTCTCTTTTAAAAATGTGTAAATTGCATTCTTTATCCTGTCGCTAGAATCTATCATTGCATAAGGGGTTGCACTTTTTCGAATAAACATGTCAAATTTTTGAGAAAGCTCCACTGGACTTGACGGCACCGGTATCTGCCCTTTATACTCAATTTGACCAGATTTATCAATCTCATTTATTGTTCCTTCCGCAATCACCATATCCGTGATTGTTTCAGGATCTAAATTCAGTTTCTTTGGAATTTCAAATTCTTCTGCGACATCCTGAAATATTTTTATGAAATTACCGCTGAGTCTTGTTCGTTCCCTTTGCCTTCTTAGGTATACGGACTTTAACTTTATGACCTTGTAGTTAGGAATTCTGGTTGATTCAAATACCGTGAAATAGTCCTTGGCCTCCCCCTTGTCAATGATTACCTGATCCACATTGGTGAAAACATACGCACGATTCAGTTCCTCGTTATTGTAGTACCTGAACTCAGGCATCCTCATAATGCGTCCCACAGTTTGTACTGTAAACGTGAAACTTTTCATCTCTCTGAAGATCACAAGAACCGCTGCCCTTGGGCAGTCCCACCCTAGTGCAATTGCCTGTTTGAATATAAGTGCCTTTACTTCGCTGTCATTCTTCTCTATATTTGCCTGATTGTCGGACTTATCCTCCGAAAGCCATATTGCCAGTGTGTTATTTGAAACGTTTATGTCAAACTTGGAATCCAGGTACTTCACTACTTCGTCTTTTTTTCTGTTAGCGTCTCCGCCCCTGTTATCAGGCAGCTGGATTAGGAGAAGAGGATTTATGTTGGATCCCTCCTCTTTATATAATCTGGCCAATTCTTCTCTTTTATTGACAGCTTG
>JAJYDZ010000377.1 GCA_021790415.1 Thermoplasmata archaeon
TAAAACATATTTAATATTATATATTCATATTCACATACTAAAGTATAAAAGCGCCTATGCTTACAGCTAAGGTTAAAATTCACTTAGATAAACTCCATTTTTTAAAAGGTCTGTGCCAAGGAATTGTTAAAGAGCTCGGCTTCTTTTAAAAAAAGGACACAATTTTTCCTTTAATTTTCGGGGTTTGCGTTAAGATAAAATTAAAAAGTTATTGAAAATAATAATATAATTATAATTTATATGTTATAATATAATGTTCTCAAATCCTTCTCTTTCACTGATCTCCTTTACAAGGTTCAATACAGATGCTTTCGACCCCTTTTTATCAATTATAAAGCCTTTCATCGCAGGTGTTTTGATAATCACTTCCTGAAGCATATCCATTGTCAGTTCATTGTGTCGGTGCTTGGAAATAATATGTCCAACGTTTACATTGTTTTGAAGCACATAATTAGTTATCTTCGGTGTATAATGGCCACCTCCAATACCAATGTAATTTGGATAACTATTTTCTTCGGTTTCCATAACTGCAGTGGATAATGCGTGTAGAGCCTCTGGATCAGACCAGTCCCGTGAAGTCGTACCTATTTCTGCAAAAAAGGAGGGGATATCCGTTAGCGGACCATGATGAGTTGCTTCCAATGTAATCATAAACCTGTCTCCCTTGTATTTATCTTTGACAAGTCGCAAAGCAGAGGTCATCATTCCTGGAGATGACATAGAAAATGAACCTACTTTCCCACCAAGATCTGCAGTGCTGAAGTTTCCCATGGGATGTACTGTTAAGGAACTGATTTCCTTTACAGAGGAATGCTTTGAGAGAAATATGATATTGTCTATTTGGAATTTATCTTTGAAGATTCTTTCTGGATAATTTTCAAAAAGCAATGAGTTATCTAAAATGTCCAAAGCAATATCCCCATTCATAAGGATACCTTCCTTTTCCACCCATGTAAATTCATTTGTCATATATTCATAAATAGCTGAGCCTGCTGGGTCTGTCCTGCTTGCGATGAAAAGTTTTCTAATAGTTATGGGTTTTTGCATGTCCTGACTATGATTGGATCGTTTGATATACAATTTATTTTAATTTGCGCCCCACTTTGATTCTCTGGGGCTCTGTTTTGATAGATAGCGATTAGCCGTTGCGAATTTATGCTGTTCCAAAGCATTCTCATAGAAAAGCTTTTTAGAATACATTAAATCGATGTGAAATGGATCTAGATCTAAAGGCCATTGAATCAAAATGGCTGGATAAATGGAAAAATTCACCTCCACAAAATGTCAAGAGTGATAGAGCGTTTCTTATAGATACTCCTCCTCCCACAGTCTCCGGATTACCACATATAGGTCATGCATTCTCATACCCCGTGCAGGATATGATTGCCAGATACAGACGAATGAGAGGCGATTTTGTCTTTTATCCATGGGGATTTGATAATAATGGACTGGCCACTGAGAGATATGCAGAGAAGGAAAGAGGCTTTAAAGTATCAAATTTATCGAAGGATGAAGTTATAAGAATTTGCAATGAAGTATCAAACGAAACCATCAGCAAGATGCTTCAGGTGTATGAAAAATTTGGTCTGAGCGCCGACTTTATGAATTATCTCACTACTTATTCCGAAGATTCCTGGGTACTTTCACAAAGGATGTTTCTTGATCTTGCAAGATCTGGAAAAGCCTATAGATCGGAATCACTGACTATCAGATGTCCTGCATGTAAAACTGCGATTTCTCAAATTGAAATGAAAGATGAGAATCTTAAATCAGAGTATTTTTTTCTTGATTTCAAAGGAGTTGAAGGAGGATACTTAAGAATAGCAACTACAAGACCGGAGTTAATTGGTGCATGCGTTGCGGTGTGTGTAAACCCTTCAGATGAAAGATTTGCAGGTATGGTTGGAAAAGAATTTATTGTTCCAATATACGGCCATACTGTGAAATTAATCACTGACGAATCAGTTCTACCAGAAAAGGGAACCGGGGCCGAAATGGTATGTACCTTTGGGGACCAAAATGATTATGAAATCTGGAAGAAAAATAATTTGGAAAGCAGGATAATTATAAATGAAAATGGGCGTCTTAACGACGGAAAGTTGTTTGCAAACAAGAGTATTCAGGAGGCTCGTTCTATCATTGTTCAATATCTGGAAAAGGAACATTTGATTATGGACAGGAAGAAGATTGAACATTCCGTGAATACTCATGAGAGATGCGGAACACCCCTTGAACTTGGTATAAGCAAGCAGTGGTTTATTGCGTGCATGAATCTTAAGGAAGAATTACTAGCACAAGGGGAGAAGATAAAATGGCACCCTGAATTCATGAAAGTAAGATATGATAATTGGGTTAGAGGCCTCAAATGGGATTGGTGCATATCAAGGCAGAGACCGTATGGAATCCCAATTCCTGTTTTTTATTGTACCTCGTGTGATGAAATGTTTTTCCCCTCTGACAAAGACTTACCGGTGAACCCTTCCCAAAAAGCACCAAATTGTCCCAAATGCGGGTCTTCAAAAGTTACTGCAGATGGTGATGTTATGGATACTTGGGCAACTTCATCTCTTACCCCTTCATTGTACCTGGAGAAGGCAGGGTTAGGTTCGAAATACAACGTTATGACTGCCAGATTCCAGGGGCATGATATCATTTCTACATGGGCTTTTACCACAATACTTAGATCGTATCTTCACTGGAACCGTATTCCATGGGAACACATTTTCATTTCAGGAAACGTTCTGGATGCTCAGGGTGCTAAAATGAGCAAAAGCAAGGGCAATACCTCTTATCCAGAGGAAATAATCGACCAATATGGTGCAGATTCCATGAGATTCTGGGCTTCTGCATATTCAATGGGTGAAGATGCCAAGCTTAGAGAACAGGAACTTACGAGGGGTCGAAGAACTGTTATTAAAATGTTTAATGCGACAAAGCTGGTTTCCTCTTTTACCAATGATGAAACCTCAAAGAAACTCCCCACAATGAAACATAATATGTGGATTGTACAAAAGATGAATCAGACCATAGTGAAGGTCAGCACACTTATGGA